>SCTA01000018.1 GCA_004322275.1 bacterium | reverse complement strand
AGGGAGCGGAGGCGGAAAGGGCGGCGGGGGGGTCTTAGTGAGCGCAGCGAACGGGTGCCCCCTCACGCCCCCGCCGCAGCGACCGGTCGCTCGTAGAGCGAGCGGAACCTCCCGGGCCGAGTTTTGTCCCACTTTTTCGACAAAAAGTGGGGCGCGGGTGCGGGGCGCGCCAAGCCCCGCTAGGAGTTAAAGTGCGAAGCACACATCAAGGCCCCACGATCACCGCCGCCCAATTATCCCTGCCCAGGTACTTCTTCGCAACTTTTGCCACTTGAGCCGGAGTCACCGCCAGTATCTCCCTGACGTAATTCAGATACCCCCGGTAGTCGAGGCCGTAGGATTCGTCCAGCGCCATCTGCGCCGCCTGAAAGTCGTTCTCCTGAAGGTTGATTTCAAAGCTGCCGGCCAGCTTCTGCTTCGCCCTCTCCACCTCTTCGGCGGGAATATTCCCCTCGGCTACCGCCAGCATCTCCTCCAGCAGCCCCTCCCGCGCAGCCTCGGCGTTTTCCGGCGCGGTGGCGATATACCCGGCGAGGTATCCCCTCTGAAGTCCTTCCATCGAGGTGGAGGTGACCGCGTAGGCGAGCCCCTTTTCATCCCGAAGTGACCGGAAGAGGCGGCCGCCCTGCCCCGAGAGCATCGCGTTCAGCACACGGAGCGCCATCCTGTCGCGGTCGTAAAGGGAACTCCCGAGAAAGCCGACGACGACGTGCGCCTGCTCGAAGGGGGAGGAAATCTTTAAAAACCTCGGCTCCCAGAGGTTTTCGGGCTGCGCCGGAAGGAGAGGGAGTTTTCCGGCGAGGGAAGAGACCTCGAGGGCGTCGGAGATCTTTAGCGCCGCGCGCTCCGGGTCGATCTCGCCCACCAGCGCAATCGCCATATTGGCGGGGTGGGCGTAAAGCGCGTGGACGCCTCGCAAATCCTCGGCGCCGAGGGAAGAAAGAGAGGCCAAGGAGCCCAGCACGTCCTTGCCGTAGGGATGTTTCCCGTAAAGGAGGTTTTCAAAACTCCGGAAGGCCTTCGAGGCCGGGTTGTCGTCTCTGCGGAGGATCGAGGCCTGCTGGTCCTCTTTGGCCTTTTCGACCTCTTCCTCCGAAAAGGAGGGGTTTATGAGCACGTCACAGAGAAGGTCCAGGGCGGCGTCGGCGTTCTTCGCCAGAAATTCGCCCTTCGCGCCGAAGGAGTTTCTTCCCGAAAAGCCGTCTATGTGGCCGCCTATCCGGTCGGATTCCCTCGCCACGTCGAAGACCGAGCGCCGCCTGGTGCCTCTGGGCATCGTCTCGGCGAGAAGGTAAAAGAGCCCTTCCTTACCCTCCGGCTCCCGGATGGTTCCGCCGAGCATGGAAGCGCGCACCGCGACTATAGGGGCGTCGGTGCCTCTCCGGTACAGAACCTTCGCGCCGTTTTGAAGCTCTATCCGCACCTCGGTGCTTCTTTTTTGCCTCCCGGTTTTTCTGGAGAAGGCGGAAAAGAGGACTTTCTCGGCTTCTTTTGCTATGGCGGAGGAATCTTCCGCCGCCGGACAGAGCGCCGCGAAGGTGGCTTTGGCGGGGTTGAGGTAGCCGGAGGCGTGCGCGCCGAGGCGGTCCAGATCCATCGCCTCGATGGAGGCCAGGTACTTCTCCTCCTCGGCCGTGGAGCCGTGGACGACGTGAAAGTACCCCATCTTCTGCGCGAGCCCCTGAACCGTCTCCCGCTGGAAGATGAAATCAGCCTCTATCCCCTCCTTTGCCTTGCGCAGCTCTTCGAGCGAGGGCGCTGAGCGCTTTATCTGCGCCAGCTCGCGGCAGATCGCCTCGAAAGCCTCGGTGAACTTCGCGGGCGAGGCGACGCCGGTGAGGTAGAGAAGACCGGGGCCGCTCGGGGTGTAGGTTCCCGCCCCGACCGAGGCCACAAGATTCAGGTCGAGCTTCACCTTCTCCTGAAGGCGCGAGGATTCGCCCTGACCAAGTATGGAGGCCAGAAGGTCGATGGCCGGGATGACCTCGTTGCCCGCGCCGGGTATCGGGAAGGCGAGGTCGAAGTAGACCTCGCACACCGGCCGGTTTTCGGCCTCGAACCTGTGTCCCTCGCGGCTGACCTTCTTCGGGAGGCGTCTTCGGCGGCAGACGGGGGAAGGGCGGAGGTGACGAAAGGCGCTTTCGGCCAGCGCGAAGAACTTCTCCTCGGGAAGGTCTCCCACCGCGACGAGAGTCATGTTGCAGGGGGTGTACCACTTCCCGACGAAGCGGCGGCAGTCTTTGGAGGTGAAGGAGGAGACGGTCTCCTCGTTCCCAATCACCGGAGCGCCGTATGGGTGGGAGCCGTAGGCGAGTTTGAAGAGGTTGCGCGACAGGAGAAGCTGGGGGATGTCCCGCGAGCGCTTTATCTCCTCCAGAATCACCTTTTTTTCCATGTCCAGCTCGGACTGGTCGAAGAGCGAGGCCGAGATGGCGTCGGCGAGGATGTCCAGCCCTTGCGGGGCGTAGCGGCTGGCGAGCAGCAGGGTGTAGACGGTGTGGTCGAAGCTGGTGTAGGCGTTGATCTCGCCGCCCAGTCCCTCGACCTCTCCCGCTATGACCCCCGGCCCGCGCCTCTTCGTCCCCTTGAAGAGCATGTGCTCGACGACGTGCGCGAGCCCGGCCTCTTCCTTCGTCTCGCTGGTGGAGCCGGAGCGCACCCAGAGGTCGATGGCGATGACCGGCACGGAGGGCGAACGGAGGTAGACTATCTCAAGGCCGTTTTCGAGTATCCGCTTTGCGGCTTTTTCAGATTTCATCGGGGGTCCGCCGTTTCGGCGGGGACGATCATGGACCGGCTGACCGCGAGGATGACCGGCTCGGAGATTATCTCTCCGCCGGGAGCGGCGCTCAGCGGGCCGGTGACCCCGTCCGCTCCGGAAAGGGAGGAGAGTCCGCGCCTTAGCCCCTCTCTGTCGTTCCCCGCCGCTTTTTCGGCCATGAGCCTCACGGCGTCGTAAGCGTAGGTTTCGAGGACGCCGGGAGTGCTGCCGTAACTCTTCTCGAAGCTCTCCGCAAATTCCGCGCCCTCATGGGTCGAGGGGTGCCATTCGGCGGGGAAGAGCGCGCCCTCTATGTATTCCTTCCCGACCTTGACCAGCTCGGGATAGTTCCAGGAGCGGATACCCAGCAGGGTCACGCCGGTGATGTCGTAGTAGGGGAGCTGGGGGGCCATCTGCGCGACCTTCACGCTGGGAGAGACAGGGAGGAAGAGAGCGTCGAAATCGACCAGAGGCTTCGGTCCCTCCTCGGCGCTTTTCTTCTTTGCATTGACCGGCGGCGGGACCGGTTCGGTGATGGGCTCCTCAGCGGTGAGCTGCGGCCCCTGCATCGCTTCCGCCAGAGCCTGCTTTTCCCGCTCCTGCCTTTCGCGCAGCTCGGCCTTCGTCAGGCCATAGATACCGGCGGCCTTTTTAAGGGGGATTTCGAGGCTGCTCTCGTCGGCGGGGAAGGTCTCGCTGGCGGTTATCTCGCCTCCGTGGCGCACCGCGCTGTCCCAGAAGAGGGAACGGTAGCGGCGGCCGCTCTCGGTGTCCGGCGCCAGTATGGCGAACCTCTTGAGGTGTTTTTCTTCCACCGCGAATTTAACCAGCCTGTCCACTTCCTCCTCTTCGCGGAGGAAGAGCCGGAAGACCATCCCGCCGGTAAGGTCGGCGGCGGGAGAGAGCGCGAGCAGGGGAAGGTCCTCCTCCCTCGCGGCTTTCGCGGCGCTTCTTGCCTCGTCGCCCTTGAGGGGGCCGATTATGCCCGTGACGCCTTCGCCCGCGAGCCTTTTGACCTCTTTCGCGGCGAGGGAGGGGTCCCCTTCGGTGTCGGCGATGTGAAAAACCAGCTCGCGCGGCCCTTCATCCCCGAAGAGCTTCGAGCCGAGGAGCGCGCCCCGCAGCGCCCGCTTTCCGAAGGGAGCCAAAGGTCCCGTCAGCGGGAGCAAGATTCCCAGATGGACCCTCTTCGACGGGGCCGGGAGGGCTTTTACCTCCGCCGCCGCTGCAACCGGGCACAGGGGAAGGAGGCAGAGCGCCCCGGCTAGAAGTTTTTTCAGAAAAAACCTGTCCATCGGAATCCTTGATATAGGGTTGGGATAATCAAGAAGTTAGCAGAGGGCGGACGCCATTACAACCTAAGGGTAAAAACAAAAGAGCCGCCCGAATCCGGGCGGCTCCATTTATCTTTTTAAGCGGCTTACTTTACTTCTTCAAAGTCCGCGTCTACGACGCCTTCCTCGGGTTTGGCTCCGGGCGGGGGCTCATGTCCGGGGGCCTGCTGCTGGCTGGTGTTCTTGTAGATCTCTTCCGCCAGCTTGTGGGAAGCCTGTGTCAGCTCTTCGTTGGCGCTCTTCATCTTGTCCGGGTCGCAGCTCGCCACCGCCGTTTTGGCGTTTTCAAGGGCGCACTCTATGGACGATTTGAGAGCGGCGTCGATCTTCTCGCCGAACTCCTTCAAGGACTTTTCGGTGGTGTAGGCCAGAGAGTCGAGCTTGTTGCGTTCCTCGGCTATCTCCTTGTTTTTCTGGTCGTCCTGGGCGTGGGCCTCGGCGTCGCGCACCATGCGCTTTATCTCCTCCTCGCTGAGGCCGGAGGAGGCCTTTATCTGTATCGACTGCTCCTTGCCGGTTCCGAGGTCCTTGGCGGAGACGTGAAGGATGCCGTTGGCGTCGATGTCGAAGGTCACGTCTATCTGCGGCATCCCGCGAGGCGCGGGGGGCAGCCCGACCAGATCGAACTGGCCGATGTGCTTGTTGTCGCGGGCCATCTGGCGCTCGCCCTGAAGGACGCTGATCGTCACGGCGGACTGGTTGTCGTCGGCGGTGGAGAAGACCTGGCTCTTTCTGCACGGTATCGTGGTGTTGCGCTCGATGAGCTTGGTGAAGACGCCGCCCATCGTCTCGATGCCGAGGGAGAGGGGGGTAACGTCCAGAAGGAGCACGTCCTTGACCTGCCCGGTGAGCACCGCGCCCTGTATAGCCGCGCCTATCGCGACCACTTCGTCGGGGTTGACGCCCTTGTGGGGCTTTTTGCCGAAGATTTTTTCAACCTTCTCCTGCACCTTGGGCATGCGGGTCATGCCGCCGACGAGAATTACCTCGTCGATCTGGGAGACGGGGATGCCCGAATCCTTTATCGCCTTCCGGCAGGGCTCTTCGAGGCGGGTGATCAGGTCTTCGCAGAGCTGTTCGAGCTTTGCGCGGGTGAGCCTGATGTTCAGGTGCCTCGGGCCGTTCTGGTCGGCGGTGATGAAGGGGAGGTTTACGTTGGTCTCCATCGTGGTGGAGAGCTCCATCTTCGCCTTTTCGGCGGCTTCCTTGAGGCGCTGGAGCGCCATCGCGTCGGAGCGCAGGTCGATGGAGTTCTCTTTTTTGAACTCGTCGGCAAGATAGTCGATGACTCTCTTGTCGAAGTCCTCGCCGCCGAGGAAAGTGTCGCCGTTGGTGGACTTGACCTCGAAGACTCCTTCCGCGATTTCAAGGATGGAGATGTCGAAGGTGCCGCCGCCGAGGTCGAAGACCGCGATCTTGTGCTCGCCCTTCTTGTCGAGGCCGTAGGCAAGCGCCGCCGCCGTGGGCTCGTTGATGATGCGCTTGACGTCCAGGCCGGCTATCCTGCCCGCGTCCTTGGTGGCCTGGCGCTGGCTGTCGTTGAAGTAGGCGGGGACGGTGATTACGGCTTCCGTCACGGGGTGGCCGAGATAATCCTCCGCGGTCTGCTTCATCTTCTGGAGAATCCACGCGGAAATCTCGGAGGGGCTGTACTTCTTGTCGCGAATCTCCACCCAAGCGTCGCCGGTGGTGCTCTCGACTATCTTGTAGGACACCATCCCCTTGTCCTTTTCGACTTCGGGGTCGTTGAAGCGCCTGCCGATGAGGCGCTTGATCGCGAAGACGGTGTTCCTGGGGTTCGTGACCGCCTGCCGCTTGGCGGGCATGCCGACCAGCCTCTCGCCGTCCTCCGCGATGGAGGCCATCGACGGGGTGGTGCGGTTACCCTCGGAGGAGGGGATTACTATAGGCTCCCCGCCCTCTACGACGGCCACGCAGCTGTTGGTTGTTCCAAGGTCTATGCCTATGATCTTGCTTGCCATTTTATCTGTCTCCTCGCTTGTGGCGATTTATATATTTATTTTTGAACTTAATCATCGTGTCAGCGGTGCGCAAGCGCCGAGACGACTACCTTCGAGGGCCGCAGGAGCTTGCCGCCGAGGGTGTAGCCCTTTTCGTGGACGACGAGGACTATCCCCGCTTCCGCGCCGGGCATCTGCGCCAGCGCCTCGTGGACGTTGGGGTCGAACTTCTGCCCGAGGGCGGGAATCTCTTCGACGCCGTGGCGGGCGAGGGCTTCCCGAAGCTGGATAACGACCTGCGCAATCCCTTCGGCCAGCGATTCGTCTCCGCTACCTGCGTGTTCGAGGGCGCGTTCGAGGTTGTCCAGCACCGGGATTATGTCCCTGACGACCTGCTCGGCGGCGGTGCGCACCGAGTCGAGGTAGCGCTTTTCGGTCCTGCGCTTGAAGTTCTCAAGCTCGGCCCTCTCGTAGAGAAGGTCGTTTTTGAGTTTCGCGATTACCCCTTCGAGTTCGCTTATGTGGCCGCCGAGGTCCTCGCAGGTCTTCTCAACCTCCGCCGTTTCCTCCCCGGTTGCGGGTTTTTGCTGTTCCTCGTTCGCCATCGGTAAAAGACTCCTTAGCAGGGACGGTATCTTGTCGGAACAAAACTTAATCACGCCTAGGGCATGCGTCAAATTTTGAGGGATATTTTTTTCTGAAATTTATAGCAGACGTTCGGAAAGCCAGAGTGCCAGCCCGTCGGCGCGGCGCATTCCCTTCGGGGTGGGCAGGAGGCCGGTTTCGAGGTCGCCGCTTTCGGCGAGGGTTTTCAGGAGGCCGAGCAGGCGCGCTTCGTCCAGCCCGTAGCGCGAGGAGAGAGCGGCCGCATCGAGCGGCTTTCGCTGGCGGAGGGACAAAAAGAGGGTTTCGAGGAGCGCCTCGCGGCGGGAGAGGGTTTCGGTCTTCCGGGGAGGAGGATGGCCGCCGAGGAGGGCGGCCCGGTATTTCTCCAGAGAGGGTTCGTTCCAGTACCGGGTTCCGAAGGGAGACCCTTCCCTGAGAAAGCCGTGCGCCCCCGGCCCGAGGCCGGTATAGCTTTTGCCCGACCAGTAATTCCGGTTGTGTCGACTCGCTTTTCCGGGAAGGGCGAAGTTCGACACCTCGTAGCACTCGAAACCCTTCTTCGCGAGGGCCTCAAATAGAAAGCTCCACTGCTTTTCTTCCGCTTTCGCGTCGCTTTTGATGCCGAGATTGCGAAGGTAGTCCCTCTGGGCTTTGTTTTGGGGGATTTCGAGGCTGTAGGCGCTAATGTGGCCGACGCCCACACCGGCCAGAAGCTCTCCCCAGCTTGCGAGAACCTCCGGCTTGAGGCCGGGATAGCCGTACATGAGGTCGCAGGAGAGCTCCAGCCCCTCCGCAAGCGCGCTTTCGACCGCTTTTAGCGCCTCTTTCGCGTCGTGCTTTCTCCCCAGTTTTTTCAGCAGCCCGTCGTCGAGCGCCTGCACTCCGAGCGAAAGCCGCCTGACTCCGCTCCTTCTTATACCTTTATAATCGTTCGTTATCGCGGGGTTGGTTTCGGCGGTTATCTCGGCGTCCGGCACCAGCGCCGCCAGCTTTCCGAGGCCGTCGAGTATCTCCGAGAGGCCGCGCTCCCCCAAAAGCCCCGGCGTCCCCCCGCCGAGGTAGATTGTCTTCACCTCTCCGGCGTCTTCCGGGCTATGCAATAACTCCATTTCCCTTATGAGAAGCCGGGGGTATTCTTCAAGCGCGGACAGATCCTCCCCGCTGTAGAAGGTGCAGTAGGCGCACCTTCCCTCGCAGAAGGGGACGTGGAGATAAATCGACTCGGCCATGCGGGGGATTCTACGCCGCGGGGGCCGGGCGCGCAACGAGGAGTGGGCGGACTTTAGCTTTTTCCTTGACAGCCGTCTGAAAAATCGCCTAGTGTCTCGGTTTCTTTCGATTGAGACACCTGTAGGGCTTTTCCGACTGGAGTAATTTCAATGCAGCAACTTACATATCATCCTTCAAAACTTCGCAGAAAGCGCGTCCACGGTTTTCGCGCCCGCATGGCAACGAAAAACGGCAGAAGGGTGCTTTCACGCCGCCGCCTGAAGGGCCGCAAGCGCCTCGTCGTGGGAATTTTCGAGAAGTAGGCCGGCCATTTACGATCACTCTTTTCCGCCCTCCTGCCGTATACGCAAAACAGCGGAGTACGACAGGGCTTTCAAGGCCGGAAAGGCTCTTTATTCCGCCCATTTCAAGCTGATGGCCGCTCCGGGGGAGCTTGAATGGAGCCGGCTCGGACTTGTGGTTTCAAGGAAGGTGGGAGGGGCGAACAGGCGGAACCTCGTAAAACGGCGTCTGCGCGAATGGTTCCGGCTTAACCGGTCGCTCTTCAAGGCGCCGATGGACCTGGTCGTCATAGCGAGGCCGGGCTCGGCCGGGCTGTCAGCCGAAGAGGTTACCCTGGAACTTGAAACGGCGATAAAAAGATGGCGTCCAGACTAGCAATCGCATTCATCGACCTCTACCGGAAGCTTCTTTCGCCGCTTCTGCCCCCCTCTTGCCGGTTTTACCCGTCCTGCTCCGCCTATGCCCGCGAAGCCTTTGAAATACATGGCTTTTTTCGCGGCGCGGGGCTGACCTTCATGCGGGTTTGCCGGTGCCATCCCTTTCACCCCGGGGGCTTCGACCCCGTTCCCAGCCGCCGGCCCTCCCTGAAGGCCGGGCGGAGTCAGGAAATATAAATGGAAGTAAAGCGAACGATACTCGCTATGGTCATAAGCATAGCCATACTGCTTGGCTGGCAGTACTTTTTCGGCCCGAAACCGCCGGTGAAGGGAGCCGAAACTCCCGCCGCCGTCTCCGGTCAGGCCGCAACGCCCGCTGCGCCTGCGGCCATTGCGCCCGCGGCGTCAGCAGCCCCCCTTGCTCCGCCCGTTCCCGCCGCGGTCGCCACCACCGTCACCCTCAGGAACGATCTGACAACCGTGACTCTCACCAGCGCGGGCGGCAGGGTGGAGGGCGTGGTGCTTGAAAAGTACAGGGACGCTCCCGGCCCTTCAGGAAAGCCTCTGGTCCTTCTTCCTGGCGAGAGCGACGGCTCTGGCTACACGACTCTCCCGGTTTTCGCGCCCTCGAAGGACGTTATCTTTTCCGTCGCCGAGTCCACCCCCGAAAAGGTGGTTTTCGCCTGGCAGTCTCCCTCGGGGGCGAGGCTTGAAAAGACCTTCGTGCTTGAGCAGGGCCGCTACGACCTCTCCCTCAAGGTAACGGTATCCAATCAGGGCTCTTCCGCGATCTCCGACCGGCTGGTCTTTTCAACCGTGGGCGATTACTCGAACGTCAAAAGTTCCAGCTACATCTTTCAGGGGCCCTCGTACCTCGCGGGCGAAAAGCTGACGCAGACAGACCCCGACGACGCCGACGGCAAGACCATGACTGTCCCCCCGGTAGCCTGGGCGGGCCTCACCGACAAATATTTCATGGTCGTTCTCGCCCCCGAGAACGAAACGATCTCCTCCACGCGGGTAGCCCCCGCCGGAGACGTGAAGAACGTGGTTTCGGTCGATATCGAGACCCCGGTCTTCGACCTCGCCCCCGGTCAGGCGAAATCCTTCACCGGCCGCCTCTACATCGGGCCGAAGGACAAGAAGATAATCGAGCCTCTGGGGCTGAAGCTGGAACTGGCCATCGATTACGGCTGGTTCAATTTCATCGGCCGCCCGATGATCACCTTCCTGAACTGGATTTACGGGCTCGTCGGAAACTACGGCGTCGCGATCCTCATCCTCACCGCCTTCATCAAGGGCATCTTCTGGCCCCTCACCGCGAAGAGCTACCAGTCGATGGCGCGGATGAAGGAGATCCAGCCGAAGATGGAGAAGCTGCGCGAGAAGTACGGCGACGATCCGCAAAAGCTCAACCGCGAGATGATGCACCTCTACAAGACCCACAAGGTGAATCCCCTCAGCGGCTGCCTGCCGATGCTGGTGCAGATACCGGTCTTCATAGCCCTTTACAGGGTTCTTCTCTACGCGATAGAGCTTCGCCACGCGCCCTTCGTCTGGTGGCTGCAGGATCTTTCCGCGCCCGACCCCTACTATATAACCCCGGTGGTGATGGGCCTCTCGATGTTCTTCCAGCAGAAGATGACCCCCGCGGGCGCGACAAACGAGATGCAAAGAAAGCTGATGCTTTACGGCCTGCCGGTTCTCTTCACCTGGCTCTTCAAGGACTTCCCCTCGGGTCTGGTGGTCTACTGGCTGCTCAACAACTTGATATCCATCGCCCAGCAGGGGATGCAGCTTCGCAGGAACGCCAAGCCCGCGTGAGGCAGGGACGGATGAGGTGAAGTGAGGTCTCTTGACGACACCATAGCGGCGATAGCGACCCCGCCCGGCGAGGGCGGAATCTCGATTGTACGGCTAAGCGGTCCCCGCGCCTCCACGGCGGCGCGGGGGCTTTTGCGTCTGGGGTCCGGCGAGACGCCGGAACTTTCGCCCCGCGTCGCCGTCTTCTGCCGCGCCGTCTGCCCCGGGACCGCGGAGGTCATCGACGAGGTTCTGGCCATCTTCATGGCCGGTCCCGCCTCCTACACGAGGGAGGACGTAGTCGAAATCCAGTGCCACGGCGGGAGGGCGGCGGCGGGGGCGATTCTGGACCTGCTCCTGTCTTCGGGAGCGCGTCTCGCCGACCCCGGCGAGTTCACCCTCCGGGCGTACCTTCGCGGAAGGATTGACCTCGTCCAGGCGGAAGCCGTTGCCGACGTAATCCACGCCGAAACCGCCGATTCCCTGAAAGTTCACGAAACCCTTCTCGAAGGCGCTCTCTCCCGCGAGGTCGCGGGGTGGCAGGAAGCGCTGGGGACGGTGCTGGTCCACCTCGAGTCCTTTCTCGATTTTCCGGAAGAAGAGCTCGACCTCAAGGGCGGTGCTGAACTTGTAGCCGCGCTGGACGAGGTTGCAGCCTCGATGGCCGGAAAGCTCGAAACCTTCGCGTGGGGACGCACCGCGAGAGAGGGGTTTCGCGTCGCGATACTCGGCCTGCCGAACGTCGGCAAATCCAGCCTCCTGAACCGCCTCGCCGAGGAGGAACGCGCCATCGTCAGCCCGATAGCGGGCACCACCCGGGATACCATAGAGGTGAGGGTTAACGCCCTCGGCGCTCCTGTCCACGTCATCGACACGGCGGGGCTTCGCAGCCCGGCGGACACGGTGGAGGAGGAAGGGGTCTTTCGCGCCCGGCGGGCGGCGGAGGAGGCGGGGCTGGTTCTGATGGTCTACGACGGCTCCCGCCCACTCGGCGAGGAGGAGCGCAAAGAGGCGCTTGCGCTGATCCCCGGCGACAAGGTTCTGGCGGTAGTCAACAAGGCGGATCTCGGGAGGGTTCCCGAGGAGGAGCTTTCCGAACTCTTCGGGGAACCCCCGCTTTTCGTCAGCGCCCGGACGGGCGAGGGGGTCGAGGAGCTTTTAAGACGGGTTCGCGACAGGGCATGGGCCGGGAGGGTTCCGGCGGGCGGAGGAGCGCTCACGAGGCTGCGCCACAGGGAGTCCGTCAGGAGCGCGCTGGAAGCGGTCGGGAAGGCGAGGGAGCTTCTCGCAGGGGGCGGTTACCCCGACGCGGCGGCCAGCGAGCTGCAGAGGGCGCGGCGCTGCCTCGCAGAACTCCTCGGCTGGGGAACGCCGGAGGAAGTGGTGGACAGGATCTTTTCAGAGTTCTGCATCGGCAAGTGAGAGGATGTTTCACGTGAAACAATTTCCGGCGAAGACGGAATGGGCAGTCAGGTACGACGTAGCTGTCGTGGGCGCGGGCCACGCCGGCATAGAGGCGGCTCTCGCGGCTGCCCGGATGGGCGCGGCTGCGGCCCTCTTCACAATGGACCTGGACTCCGTCGGGAAAATGTCCTGCAACCCCGCGGTGGGAGGCGTGGCCAAGGGCCACCTCGTCCGGGAGGTGGACGCCCTGGGCGGAGAGATGGGGAGGGCCATCGACGCCACCGGGATACAGTTTCGGAGACTCAACACCCGAAAGGGTCCCGCCGTCTGGGCTTCCCGCGCACAGGCCGACCGCTTCGCCTATTCCTCGTGGATGAGAAACGCTGTCGCCCGCGACCCGAATCTCACGGTGCGGCAGGAGGAGATAATCGCCCTCTGGGTCGACCGCGGCCGCCTTCTCGGCGTCGTCGGAAGGACGGGGACCCGCTATGCCGCGAGCACGGTTGTCATCACCCCCGGAACCTTCCTCAACGGCCTGATTCACATCGGGCTCGAAAATTACCCCGCCGGACGCGCCGGAGACCCGCCGGCGAAGCTTCTCGCCGAAAATCTCAAGGAGCTGGGGTTCCCGATGGGGAGGCTGAAGACCGGCACACCTCCGAGGCTCAACGCGCGGACGATAAACTGGAAGATCCTTCCCTCGCAGGAGGGCGACGAAAGCTTCGTGCCCTTTTCCGTGGACACTCCGGCGATAACGAGGCCGCAGCTCCCCTGCCACATCGCCTACACCAACGAAAAGACACACAAGATAATCCGGGAGTCCCTCGACCGTTCCCCGCTCTACTCCGGGGTCATCGAGGGCGTCGGGCCGCGCTACTGCCCCTCGATAGAGGACAAGGTGGTGCGCTTCGCCGACAAGGAGCGCCATCAGGTCTTTCTGGAGCCGGAAGGGCTGGAATCGCCGGAGATATATCCGAACGGGATATCCACCTCCCTTCCTCTGGACGTGCAGTACCGGATCGTCCGCTCGATGGAGGGGCTTGAGGGGGCGGAAATCGTCCGTCCGGGGTACGCGGTCGAGTACGACTACTGCGACCCGGCCTCCCTCTACCCGACCCTCGAATCCAAGCACATGGAGGGGCTCTTCATGGCCGGGCAGATAAACGGCACCTCCGGCTACGAGGAGGCGGCGGCGCAGGGGATACTGGCCGGGATCAACGCCGCCAAAAAGGCCGCGGGCAAAAGCGGCCTCATCGTCGGCAGGCACGAGGGTTATCTGGGGGTGATGGTGGACGACCTCGTCACCAAGGGGGCGAAGGAGCCCTACAGGATGTTCACCTCGCGGGCCGAGCACCGCCTCCTTCTCAGGGAGGACAACGCCGACCTTCGGCTTACCCCGCTGGGCATCGCTGCGGGGTCGGTCACCCCGGAGCGGGCCGAGCGGTTCAAAAAGAGGAGCGGGGAAGGGGAAAGGCTGGCGGAGTTTCTGGAAAACACCACCCTCTACCCCTCGAAGGAGGCGGACGAACTTTTCACGCGTCTCGGCACTGCGCCGCTTCGAGCGCCCGCCCGTCTGGTCGAGGTGCTGAGGAGGCCCGAGGTCACGGCGGTCGATCTTCGCGCCGTCGTCGATGGCTGGCCGGAGACGGACTCCCGCAGCGAGACCACGGTGGAGGTCGAGGTGAAGTACGAGGGGTACGTTCGGCGCGACAGGGAAGCCCTTGAGAGGATCTCCAAGCTCGACACCCTCCCGATACCCGCTGACATCGACTACTGCAAGGTCGAAGGGCTTACCAACGAGGTCCGGCAGATCTTCGTAAAGTCCCGCCCTCTTACCCTGGGGCAGGCCCAGCGCATTCCCGGAGTCACTCCCGCCTCGGCGGCGGTGCTCCTCATACACCTCAAGAAGCGGGGAAGCCTTTGAGCCGCTGGAACCTTCTCCTTGAGAGGATGCCGGAGCTTGACACGGCCCGCCTCGACGGGTTCACCGAGGAGCTTTTGCGCTGGAACAAGGCGATACGGCTCGTTGGACCCGGAGACATCGAGGGGGTAGCCCTTCAGATTACCGATTCCCTCCTCCCCCTCCTCGTCGCCCCGCCCGCCTTCCCGCTCCTCGACATCGGCAGCGGCGCGGGACTTCCGGCGATACCCCTCGCTATCGCCCATCCCGGCGAAGAGATATGCTGCCTTGAGCCGAGGGCGAAGAGGGTGAGTTTTCTCCGCCACGCGGCGCGGCTGCTCGGCCTCGCCTCCGTCAAGGTCGTCGAGGGGAGGGCCGACCCCGCCCGACCGCCCCTTCCGGAGATGGCGGGGGCGTTCAGGTGCGCGACCGCGAGAGCGGTTTCGGACATCCCCACCCTTCTCGGCTGGGCTTTCCCCTGCCTCGCTCCGGGGGGAGAGGTGCTTCTGGGAAGGGGAGGCGGGGAAGCGCCCCCCGAGGTGAGGGGGTGGAGGATTACGAGACTTCTGGAGTACCGGGGGGCCGAATCGCTCGGAAAAAGATACGTAGTCGGATATTCCCGCCAGCCCTGAACAATCGTAAAAACGACAGCCATTGTTTCACGTGAAACAATTATCCGCTTCGCCTCCGTCCTTGGAGCGGGTGCGGGGGTGTGATATTTTCACGCCCTTCGGAGGTAGAGATGGGCAGGGTATACGCGATAACGAATCAGAAGGGCGGCGTCGGCAAGACGACCACCGCCGTCAACCTCTCGGCGGCGCTGGCGCTGGCGGGCAAAAAGGTGCTCCTCGTGGACATGGACCCGCAGGGGAACGCCTCCAGCGGCGTCGGGATACGGCCCGGCGAGGGCGAGAGGACGAGCTACGACCTGATAATGGGCCTCGCGCCCTGCGGGGAGACGGTCAGGTTATCGGAAATACAGGGACTTTCCGTGATTCCGGCTACCCGCGATCTCGCCGGGGCCGAGGTCGAGCTGGTTTCGGATCCCGCCCGCTCCACCCGCCTCAAGTCCGCTCTGGCGGATATCGTGCCGCTCTTCGACTACACGATAATGGATTGTCCCCCGAGCCTCAGCCTCCTCACGGTGAACGCGCTGGTGGCCGCCGAGGCTGTCATAATACCGATGCAGTGCGAGTACTACGCGCTCGAAGGCCTCAGCCAGCTTCTTCACACCGTCCACCGCATCAAGCGAAGCCTCAACCCCTCCCTCGACGTCCGGGGGATACTCCTCACCATGTACGACGGGCGCAACAACCTCAGCCGTCAGGTGGCCGAGGAGGTCAAGCGCCACTTCAGCGACAAGGTCTTCGCTTCGGTGATACCGAGAAACGTCAGATTGAGCGAGGCGCCCAGCCACGGCAAGCCGGTGCTGCTTTACGATTCCCGCTCGGCAGGGGCCGTGAGCTATCAGGAAGTAGCCAGAGAACTTCTTGCTTGGGGAGGTTGTTGAAAACGTCGCGAGAAGCCCCGGGTTCGAGGAGACGCACAGCGAGAAGCGAGACATAACTGGCAGTTAGGCGAGCTTCGAGTGAGCACGCGACGAAGAAGACGGGGCTCGCAGCAGTTTTTCAACAACCTCTCATGGAGGGATTTAAGTGTCCACTGATAAAAGAAAAGCGCGTCCCGCGCTCGGAATGGGTCTGGACGCTCTGCTCACCGATTCGCTGGAAGGGGATTATTTCCTCTGCCCGGTTGAAAAGATAACGCCGAGCCCCTCCCAGCCGCGAAAGATATTTCCTCCCGACTCCATCGAGGAGCTGGCCCAGTCCCTTCGGGAGAAGGGGCTCATACAGCCCATAGTGGTAAGGAAGCTGGGGGAGGGGGGGTACGAGCTTATAGCGGGCGAGCGCCGGTGGCGCGCCGCGCAAAAGGCGGGGCTCATGGAGCTTCCCGCCATACTCAGAAACGCCGGGGCGGAAGAGGTGCTGGAACTCGCCCTCGTGGAGAACGTCCAGCGCGAGAACCTTAACCCCGTTGACGAGGCGAGGGCCTATAAACTTCTCATGGACACCACGGGGATGACGCAGGAATCGGTGTCCGGACGCATAGGCAAATCGCGGGTAGCCGTGGCCAATTCCCTGCGCCTCCTTTCCCTCTCGCCCGACTGCCTCGACGAGGTGCGAAACGGCAACATAACGGCGGGCCACGCCCGCGCCCTCCTCGCCGCCCCCCACCAGCACCGGATGGACCTTCTGCATGTAATAATAGACAGGGGGCTCTCCGTCAGGGAGGCTGAGGCGCTGGCCTCGAAGCCGCTAAAGCCCAAAGCCGCGGCGAAGGCGCACCGGGACCCCGATATAATGGCGGTTGAAAAGAAGCTGTCGCGGGCGCTGGGAACCAAGGCTTCTCTCAGGCAGGGCAGGAAAAAGGGGTCGGGGACGATAACCCTCCGTTACCAGACCCTTGACGAACTCGACAGAATAATAGAGATAGTTGAGGGGAGGGGCAGGTAGCCCAGGGGAAAGCGCGGATAAAAAAGCGTCTTTCCGAAAACCCTTGCGCAAAAGTGAAATCTCCATATACTGCAGAGAGTTTGCAATATTGAA
This sequence comes from bacterium, assembly GCA_004322275.1. Taxonomy (NCBI): domain Bacteria; species bacterium. The sequence continues at coordinate 118,266 of SCTA01000018.1, read as the reverse complement.
TAAATGAAAAAGGTCGCGTCCGGTGAGGGTTTTGGGCGTTTGCCGGGCGGATAAAATCGCAAGCTTCACAAAAAAAGCGAAAAAAAATAAAAAGGCGGTTTGATTTGGCAAAGGATTGTTGTATATTGCGACCGCTTTCCAACCGGCACTGGGGAGGATCGCCCAAGTGAATTTGATACCGAATATTACGCTAGTTGTACAAATCGCCGTCTTCTTCGTCCTGATGCTCGTTCTCAATGGGCTTCTCTTCAAGCCCATGCTGAGAGTAATCGAGGAGAGGCGCAGCCGCACCGAGGGGCGAAGAAAGATCGCCGCCGCGGCGAACGCCGACGCGGACTCGATCTGGGATAACTACCAGAAAGAGATCTCTGCGGCGAAGGCGCAGGCCGAGGCCGCCCGTCTCGCGGTTGTCCGCGAAGCCGAGGCACAGAAGCAAAAGCTCATCGACGGCGCGACTGCGGAGTCCGACAAGGTGGTCTGCGAGCTTCGGGCCAGAGTACAGTCCGAGGCGGGTGAAGCCCGCGCGACCGTCCGCGGCGAGATAGATGCGCTTGCAAGGACGATGGCCGAAAAAATCCTTGGGAGGGCAGTCTGATGAGACGCCGCGCCGTAACGGCAATGACTATTCTTCTGGCGCTTCTGCCCGTTCTGGCCCTTGCCAGCGGCGGCGGCGAAGCCGCGCACCCCTGGCGCGACATAATCTTCAAGTTCATAAATCTGAGCGTCCTTCTGGGCATCTTCTACTACGCCCTGCGCAAGGTGGTGCCCCAGGCCCTTATGGACCGGAAGGAAGGCGTCGCCAAGGAGCTCTGCGAAGCCAAAAAAGCCAAGGAAGACGCCGAGGCGAGGCTCGCGGAATACAAGCAGAAGGTTGCCAACCTCCAGAGCGAGATAGCGGCGCTCCGCGCCGATTTCAAGGCCGAGGGCGAGCTTCAGAAGAAACGGATTCTGGAACAGGCCCAAAAATCGGTCGAGGCGATAAGCAAAAACGCCGCAACCGTCGGAGAGCGCGAAGCCAAGATGGCGATCGATTCCATAAGGGAAGAGGCCGTCAAGCAGGCTCTGGCCCTCGCCGGGGAGATTCTGGCCAAGGCTTACGGCGCCGAGGACCAGAAGCGAGCGATTGAAAAGACCATCGACAAGATCGAGGGGCTCCATTGATTAAGACGCGCATCGCCAAGAGATATTCACGCGCCCTCTTTGAACTGGCGAAAGAGAGCGGCACGGTAGAAAAGATCGGCGCGGACATCCGTTCCGTGGTCGAGATACTGGAAAAAAATCCGGCCGTAAAGACCGGGCTCACTACTCCCGTCACCTCCCGCGAGGTAAAGGCGGGCGTGCTTGCGGAAATTACCGGCGCAATAAAGGCGGACATTCTCGTCGAGAACTTCCTCAAGGTCGTCCTCGCCGCCCGCAAGATCTCGGTCATTACCGAAATCTCCGACGAATACGCCAAAATGGCCGATGAAGTCTCCGGCAGGCTTCGCGGAGAAGCGATTTCACCGATAGCCCTCGACGAAGCGGCGCTTACGAAACTTTCCGCCGCCCTCTCGAAGACTCTCGGCAAAGAAGTAATTCTTTCCTCGCGCGAGGACAAGGCGCTGTTAGGCGGCGTCGTGGCTCGCGTGGGTAACCTAGTCTTTGATGCGAGCGTTAAAACCCAACTTGAACGCATGAAGGATTCCTTGGTCAAGGGGTGAGCAAGTCATGCAGATTCGTGCCGAAGAAATAACCGACATCATCAAATCGAAGGTCAAGAACTTCGAGGTACACCTCGACGTTGCAGAGACCGGCGTCGTCCTGAACGTGGGCGACGGCATTGCCCGCATCCACGGCCTGGAAAAGTGCATGGCGGCGGAACTCCTCGAGTTCCCCGGCGGCATCATGGGCATGGCGCTGAACCTCGAAGAGGACAACGTCGGCGTAGCCATCCTGGGCGAGGATATCCACATCAAGGAGGGAGACACGGTCAAGCGCACCGGCAAGATCGTCTCCGTTCCCGTCGGCAACGCCCTTCTGGGCCGCGTCGTCGATCCCCTCGGCAACCCGGTTGACGGTCTGGGGCCGATAGAGGGCACCGAGCTTCGGGTCATCGACATCAAGGCGCCGGGCATCGTCGCCCGCCAGCCGGTCAAGGAGCCCCTCCAGACGGGCCTCAAGGCCATCGACTCGATGGTTCCGATCGGGCGCGGCCAGCGCGAGCTGATAATCGGCGACCGCCAGACCGGAAAGACCGCCGTCGCCATCGATACCATCATCAACCAGAAGGGCGGCGACGTTATCTGCATCTACGTCGCCATCGGCCAGAAGCGCTCCACCGTCGCGCAGGTCGTGGCGAAGCTCAAGGAGTTCGGCGCGATGGACTACACCATCGTCGTCGCCGCCACCGCCTCCGAGCCCGCCCCGCTCCAGTACATCTCCCCCTTCTCGGGCTGCACGATGGGCGAGTACTTCCGCGACAACGGCAAGCACGCCCTCATCATCTACGACGATCTTTCAAAGCAGGCCGTTTCCTACCGCCAGCTTTCGCTGCTCCTTCGCCGCCCCCCCGGCCGCGAAGCGTACCCCGGCGACGTTTTCTATCTACACAGCAGGCTTCTCGAGCGCGCCGCGAAGGTCTCCAACGCCCTCGGCGGCGGAAGCCTCACGGCCCTTCCGGTCATCGAAACGCAGGCCGGCGACGTCTCCGCGTACATCCCGACCAACGTCATCTCGATCACCGACGGTCAGATCTTCTTGGAGAGCGACCTGTTCTACTCCGGCGTCCGTCCGGCCATCAACGTCGGCCTCTCGGTCTCCCGCGTCGGCGGCAGCGCCCAGGTCAAGGCGATGAAGGCGGTCGCCGGCACTCTGCGCCTCGACCTCGCCCAGTTCCGCGAGCTGGAAGCCTTCGCCCAGTTCGGCTCCGACCTCGACAAGGCCACCCAGCAGCAGCTCAACCGCGGCGCGCGCCTCGTCGAGATCCTCAAGCAGGGCCAGTTCCAGCCGATTCCCGTCGAAAGACAGGTCGTCCTGATCTACGCGGCCACCAAGGGTTTCATCGACATGCACCCCCTGGAAAAGCTCGGCGCTTTCGAGCAGCAGCTTTATTCCTTCATGGACACCCGCAAGGAGTCTCTCATGACGGAGATCCGCGAGAAGAAGGTTCTCTCGGACGAGGTCAGGAACGCACTAAATTCGGCGCTCGAAGAGTTCAACGGAGTCTTCGCAGCCGAATAACCTGGAGCTTTCGAGATGGCGAACCTCAAGGATATAAAAACCAGGATCGCGAGCGTAAAAAGTACGCAGCAGATCACAAAGGCCATGAAGATGGTCTCGGCCGCCCGGTTCCGCAAGGCGGAAGAGTCCATCATCGAGAACAGGCCTTACTCCGACAAGATTCTGGAAGTGCTCGGGAGCCTGGCCCTTCGTACCGAGGAGGAGGCTCACCCCCTTCTGGAGAGGCGCGAAGCCAAAAACGTCGGAATAATCGTCTTTACTTCCGACCGTGGGCTTTGCGGCTCCTTCAACGGCTCGATTATCCGCAGCATCGACCGTTTCCTGAAGGAAAAGGCCGGGAAGCACGACCAGATAAGCCTTTACGTCGTCGGCAAGAAGGCACGCGACTACTACAAGTCGAGGCCCGTCGAGAAATTCGGCGAAAAGGCGGAACTCTTCGGGAACGTGTCCTACGGCCACGCCCAGGAGATCGGCCGCGAGGTCGTTGAACGCTACACCAATAAAGAGCTCGACCTCGTCTACATGGTCTACAACGAATACCGTTCGGCCCTCTCTCAGGTGGTCGTCTACGACAGGCTTCTCCCTGTCGAGCCCCCCGCGGTGGGAGCCGATGCGGTAAACCCGGATTACATTTATGAGCCCAGCAAGGAGCACATGCTCAGCTGGGTTTTACCGCGCTACGTCGACGTCCGCATCTTCCGGGCTCTTCTGGAGTCCACCGCGAGCGAACACGGCGCGCGCATGACGGCTATGGACAGTGCAACCAACAACGCCAGCGACATGATCGAGCGCTTGACCCTGAAGTTCAACCGCGCTCGCCAGGAGTCCATCACAAGCGAACTGATGGACATCGTCAACGGCGTCGAATCAATGAAATAAAGGGCGATCCGAGTCCAGCCAGGGAGGCCTTACCCAATGAGCGAGTTCGGCAAAATTTCACAGGTTATCGGTCCCGTCGTTGACGTAGTCTTCGAAGGCGGTCTTCCGGAGATTTACACGGCGCTGCGGGTCACAAACGCAGCGATCAACGACAAAGAATGGAACCTCGTTCTCGAGGTCGCCCAGCATTTGGGTGAAAACACCGTGCGCACCGTCGCCATGGACTCCTCCGAGGGTCTCGTGCGCGGCGCTCCGGTAAAGAACACCGGCTCAATGATCTCGATGCCCGTCGGCCGCGAGACCCTTGGCCGCATCCTCAACGTCATCGGCGACCCGGTCGACGAAGCGGGGCCGGTCCCCACGGACAAGCGGTCCCCCATCCACAGGACCGCTCCTCCCTTCGTGGAGATGAGCACGGTCGTCGAAGCCTTCGAGACCGGCATCAAGGTCATCGACCTTCTCGCGCCCTACCAGCGCGGCGGAAAGATCGGCCTCTTCGGCGGCGCGGGCGTCGGCAAGACGGTTCTCATCATGGAGCTGATCAACAACGTCGCGAAGCAGCACGGCGGCTTCTCCGTTTTCGGCGGAGTCGGCGAGCGCACCCGCGAGGGCAACGACCTCTGGCTCGAAATGAAAGAGTCCGGCGTTATCGACAAGACCTCTCTGGTCTACGGCCAGATGAACGAGCCGCCGGGAGCCCGCGCGCGCGTCGCGCTCTCCGCTCTCACCGTCGCCGAATACTTCCGCGACGCCGAAGGGCAGGACGTGCTCCTCTTCATCGACAACATCTTCCGCTTCACCCAGGCGGGTTCCGAGGTTTCGGCGCTTCTCGGCCGCATACCCTCCGCCGTCGGTTACCAGCCCACGCTGGCCACCGAAATGGGAACGATGCAGGAGCGCATAACGACCACCTCGAAGGGCTCCATCACCTCGGTTCAGGCGATTTACGTCCCCGCCGACGACTTGACCGACCCCGCTCCCGCGACCACCTTCGCGCATCTTGACGCGACGACGGTTCTCTCCCGCCAGATCGCCGAGCTCGGCATCTACCCGGCGGTCGACCCCCTCGACTCAACCAGCCGCATCCTCGATCCCCGCATCGTCGGCGACGAGCACTACGCTGTCGCCCGCCAGGTTCAGGAGGTCCTCCAGCGCTACAAGGATCTTCAGGACATCATCGCGATTCTCGGCATGGACGAACTGGCCGAGGAAGACAAGCTGGCGGTTTCCAGGGCGCGCAAGATACAGCGCTTCCTCTCCCAGCCCTTCTCCGTCGCCGAGGCCTTCACCGGCACCCCCGGCAAGTACGTCAAGCTCGCCGACACCATCAGGGGCTTCAAGGAGATCGCCGAAGGCAAGCACGACGAGATACCCGAGCAGGCCTTCTACATGGTCGGCACCATTGAAGAAGTGCTCGAAAGAGCTGAGAAGATGAAGGACTAAGGTGAACCCCATGAGCGAAGCGAAATTTCGCCTGGAGATAGTCACCCCGACGCGCCACCTCGTGAGCGAGGGCGTGGAAGAGGTGACGGCCCCCGGCGTCGATGGCGAGTTCGGCGTTCTGGTCGGCCATACACCCTATCTGGTTGAACTCGGGCTGGGTGAACTGATGTACCGCATCGGGAACGAAAAGAGCTTCCTCGCCGTGCGCAGGGGCTTCGCGGAGGTCACCCTCGACAAGGTGACGGTCCTCGCCGAAGAGGCCGAGTTCCCGGCGGATATCGATCTGGCGAAGGCCGAGAGGCTCCTGGCCGAAGCCGAGCAGAAAGTCAGCGAGCTTGTCGTATCGAGCGAGTCAAAGGAATACATGGAAGCCCAGGCGAAGCTCGACCGCGCAATGAATCAGGTCGCCATAGCCAAGAGACAGTAACGAAGCAAGACATATAAAGAAAAAAAGGCCGTCCTGATTGGGCGGCCTTTTTCATTCTCGCATCCGGCTTTTGGCCCGCTTTTGCCGCTCATCAATCGCAAAATCCAGGGCGTAGAACAACTACGACTGCGGTTTTGCTCTGTCTTCGCGACAAAATCGCTCTCAAAATCCGGCGCGAGCTGATTATGTTGTCAGGCAGGTTCTTCGGCGGTCTTCTTCGGAATTATATCGCCCTTTATCTTCGGGCCGTTCTCCCCCTTGACGATGGTGAAGCGCACGGCGGCCACGTCCTGCCGGTTTATCACCTTGCTGGCCTTGGCTATCAGCATCTGCGCCAGCTCGTCGGGGACTACCTTGCCGGCGGCGCCCGAGGTGGTGACCATCGTGCGGACCTTGCCGGTGATCAGCTTGGGATTCGCCAGAACCAGGCGGTCGATGAAGATCGTCTGGCCGAACTCCTCCACGTCGCTCCCGTAAGTCTCTTCCAGCTTGGATTTTATGTAGGTTTCGCGGCGTTCCAGAAAGCGGCGAAGCTGCGCCTGCAGGGAGCGGAACTTGAAGGCGAGGGTGCGGATCTGGAACTGGAGCTGGGTCGAGCGGGTGGACATCTGCCGGGTCAGTTTCTGGACGAGGCTCTCCACCTCCGCCATGAGGGAAGCGGGCTCGGTCTTTCGGAGGCCGGAAAGATAGAGGTCGTACTGGCGGCGCAGTTCCTCAATCTTTAATTCGAGCTCTACGATTTTTGTGTCCCGGGGTGGCGCCAACCTTTTGCCTTCAGCCTTCCATGTAGGGGGATATCGAGCGCAGACGCGCAATTATAGGCGGAAGTTTCTCGATTACAAAGTCAATTTCCTCACGGGTGTTAAAGCGGCTCAGGCTGAAGCGGATCGAGCCGTGGGCGAAGGTGAAGGGAACGCCCATTGCGCGAAGGACATGGGAAGGTTCGAGGCTCCCCGAGGTGCAGGCGCTGCCGGAGCTGGCGCACATGCCAAGTTCGTTCATGAGAAGCAGTATCGCCTCTCCCTCGACGAACTTGAAGGAGATGTTGACGGTGTTCGGAAGCCGGTCGGTCGGGTGGCCGTTCAGCCGGGAATCGGAGATGGAGGAGAGTATCCCCTTTTCGAGGCGGTCGCGAAGCGCGCGGACGGTGGTGTTCTCGTGGTGGATGTTCTCAAGGGCGATTTCGCAGGCCTTGCCGAGCCCGACTATGGAGGGTACCGGCTCGGTTCCCGCCCTTCTACTGCGCTCCTGATGGCCGCCGATGATGAAGGGACGAAAGGGGGTGCCCTTCCTGACGTAGAGCGCGCCGATACCCTTCGGTGCGTGAAGCTTGTGGCCGCTGAGAGCCAGAAAATCCACCGAAGTTTTGGCGATGTTCATCGGTAACTTGCCTACGGTCTGCACCGCGTCGGTGTGAAAGAGAACCCCCCTGGATTTGGCGAGTTCGGCTATCTCCTCGACCGGGAAGATCGTCCCCGTCTCGTTGTTGGCCCACATCACGGAGATGAGGGCCGTATCGTCGCGGATGGCGTCCCGAAGCTCGTCCATATCCAGAGCCCCGTCCTGATCGACGCCCAGAAGGGTCAGGTGGTACCCCTTCTTGACGAGGTGCTTCGCCAGATTGAGGACGGCGGGATGCTCTACCTTGGTGGTAATGAGGTGGCGCTTCTCCGGCTGGGATTCGAGGGCGGAGCGAAGGGCGGTGTTGTCGCTTTCGGTGCCGCAGGAGGTCATTATGACCTCGGAAGGGTCGCACCCGATGAGGGCGGCCACCCGCTCGCGCGCGGTCTTCAGGTCTTTCCCCACCTCCCCGCCGAAGGAGTGCATGCTGGAGGGGTTTCCGTACCTGTCGCAGAAGAACGGGCGCATCTCCTCGAAGACGAGGGGGTCTACGCGGGTGGTGGCGTTGTTGTCTAGATAGACAGTGTGCATTTTACCTCCTCGACCACCTCGATCTCGGGATCGACCAGTTCGCGCAGCTTGCCCTGCACAACGTCCTTGAGGGTTATCTGGGCCGAGGGGCAGTTGGTGCAGGCGCCGCGCAAACTCACGAGCACCTTCTTGCCTTCGACGTCCAGAAGTTCGAGGTCGCCTCCGTCGGCCTGGAGGGCGGGGCGAAGCTCCTCGTCGATTACCTTCTTTATGAGGGAGATGCGCTGGAGGTTGGTAAGAACCTTCGAGGGAGCGGCGGGGGCTTTCGCCTGCTTCGCGCCAAGCTCCTCCTTCAAAATCTCGTCGATCCGTTCGAGGCAGCGACCGCAGCCGCCCCCCGCCTTGGTAAAATTGGTAACGTCCTCGACGGTCCCTATGTTGTTTTCGTGGATGGCGCGCCGTATCTGGGTGTCGGTGACGCCGAAGCACTCGCAGACAAGCTCGCCCTCCAGCTCGTGGATGTCGCTCTTTATACCGCGGTAACTGTTTATCGCGGCCTCCAGAGCTTCCCGTCCCATGACGGAGCAGTGCATCTTTTCCTTGGGAAGGCCGCCGAGAAAATCGGCGATGTCCTTGTTGGTTATCTTAAGGGCCTCGTCGAGAGTCTTCCCCTTGACCATCTCGGTCAGGGCGGAGCTTGAGGCTATGGCGCTCCCGCAGCCGAAGGTCTGGAAGGTGGCTTTCTCTATGAGACCGTCCTTGTCCAGCTTCAGGTAGAGCTTAAGCGCGTCGCCGCAGGCAAGGCTGCCGACCTCGCCCACGGCGTCGGCGTCGTCGATCTTGCCCACGTTGCGCGGGTTCATGAAGTGATCTTTTACCTTATCGGTGTAATCCCACATAGGTTGAATGACCTCCCGAAAAAGCGGGTTTGCGTGCTAAATGTTTACCGGTGCAATGTATCAATTGGCTGCTCAAGAGTCAAAGTCCGCGACTATAAAGAAAGTATAGCTAGATTTTTTCAAGATGCGCTTTCAGATCGTCCATGTCCTTAGCCCCCTCGCCGGAGTGGATTATCCTGCCCGCGCCGTCCAGAAGAACCGTCGTGGGAGTGGCGCTGACTCCGAAAGCCTTGGCCAGCGGCCCGGCGATGCCGCCCTTGCCCCAGTCCGGAATGCAGGGAAGGGTGGTGTTGGCGCTCAAAAACCCGCGAATGCGCTTTTCCAGATAGGGGGAATCGACGTTGACGGCGTAGACCTTTACCCTGGGATACTGCTTCGCAAGCTCTTCCATCGACGGGAACTCTTCCCGGCAGGGCTGGCAGTAAAAGCTCCAGAAAAACAAGAGCACGTTCTCGCCGCCGCCTATTATCGCCTCGCCGCCGTCGAGGGTAGCGATGCCGGTGGCTTTCCCGACTGCCCCCTCCTTGCGCAGGACCATTCCCGAGGGAGCGAAGGTCGTGAGTCCGTTCTTGCTGGCGAGGGTCACGTTCTCGTCCCGTTTCGTCTCGAGAAGTTTTTGAACCGCCTCCTCGAAGCGCTCTTCGTCGCCGGGCTTGTACCCCTCTTGAAAGAGGCGGATGTAGCCGGATTTGTCTATGACCAGCGTCACGGGAAGAAGCTCGACGTTGTAGTCTTTGGATATCTGCTGGTCCTTGTCGCGAAGGACAGGGTACTTCAAATCTATTCCGGCCTTCGAGAGGGTCTGGATTATCCTCGCGTCGGGGAAAAAGTCGGTGTTGACGGAGAGCACCGTCAGCCCCCTTGAGGAATACTTGTCGTGCAGTTTCAGTATCTTGGGCATCTCCTCGATGCAGGACTTGCAGAAGATCGACCAGAACTCCAGGAGGACGACGTGGTTGCCGATGAAATCCGAAAGACGGCCCTCTCCGCCTCCCAGAAGGGGCGCGGCGAAAGCCGGGGCCTTTGCGTTGACCTCGACCAGCACCGTATCGCCGGAAAGCCTCTCCTTTATCGTGCCGGACTGGTCCTCTGCCTTGGCAGGGGCGCCGGCCCCTTTCTCCTTCGAGCAGGAGACGAGGTTCAGGGCGAAAAAAAGGCAGAGGAAAAGAGCGACAAACCTTCTCATTTATGAAGCGCCTCGGGAAGAATTTTGAAAATATCAGCTTTCCCCGAGTGCTTTTTTGAGCGTTTCGAGGTGAAGGGTTTCTTCGGCCACAAGCCTTTTGTAAAAGGCCGTCTCGGCCTTGCAGGAGGCTTTGAGGAGGCGAAGGTTGTAGAATTCCATCGCCTCCTTTTCCAGTTCGAGCGCCTTTTGGAGGGCTCCCCTGACCGAGATGTCGGAGGGGAGGGGAAGGCGGGAACTTTCGCGCTCGAAAACGTCCACCACGCCGGTTTGGGCGGCGACCATCGCTATCTCTTCCGGCCAGCCCGGGTTGTTTTTAAGTTCCTCGTAGATCGCCCTTACTCTGGCGACGTGGGAACCCTCCTCCTCGGCAAGAGCGAGAAAAATGGCTTTTACGAGAGCGCTTTTCGCCTCTTCGGCCGCGAGGAGGTAGAATTCCCTTCCGTCCGATTCAAATTTCAGGGCCTGCTCAAGGGCCAGCACCGCCGAGTCGCTCATCGTCATCCTCCATTGAAATATTTCTCCTGAAAGATTATATGATTCTAATTCCTTCTACAACCCGGAGGAGAGCCGCATGGAACAAATTACCGCTCCGAGGATACTGTGCATTTACGGCAGCCCGAGGAAGGACGGAAATTCCGACCGTCTCATGGACGCCTTCGTGGAGGGGCTTGAGGAGGGCGGGGCAGTGGCGCAGAAGATCTACCTTAGGGAACTACGTTTCAATCCCTGCAGGGAAATATACGCCTGCCGCAACAGCGGCGAATGCGCCCTCAAGGACGACATAACCGCCATCTACGCCGAGCTGCGCTCCGCTGACGCGATTGCTTTCGCCATGCCGGTGATGTTCTACGGGGCGGGCGCCCTCGCAAAGTCCTTCATCGACCGCGCCCAGGCCCTCTGGGGCATCAAATACCTCCTGAATCAGCAGGTCGCCACAGGGAGGCTGAAAAAGCGTAAGGGGGTGCTCCTCTCCGTCGCCGGCTCCAGGGGGCAGAAGGTCTTCGACGGGCTTCGCCTCATCTTCAGGTATTTTCTGGACGCCCTCGACGCCGACCCCTGGGGGGAGGTGGTCTGCCGGGAGGTCGACGTGAAGGGAGACATCGACAAGCATCCCGAAACCCTCGCCGAGGCCAGAGAATTGGGAAAGCGCCTCGCCGGGGAGCTTGGGGCCGAGATTGCGGGGCTTTCGGCCTGATGTCCCGCGACAGGAAGGCGCAGAAGCGTTCCGAGGAGGGGCGAAAGGTTCTCTTCGAGCACATCAAGGGAAAAGGACTTCGCTGGACCCAGCAGAGGGACGCGATCCTGAAGGCGTTTTTGCACGCCGACGCGCACCTCAGCGCGGAAGAGCTTTACGGGCTCGTCCGGAAGAACTGTCCGGAGATGGGGTTCGCCACGGTCTACCGCTGCATGAACCTCTTCGTGGAGGCGGGGATAGCCAAGGAGAGGCGGTTCGACGAGGAGCGCGTCAGGTACGAGCCCGCGGTGATGGCCGAGCACCACGACCACCTGATCTGCACCAAATGCGGGCGGATACTCGAATTCGAGGACGAGCGGATAGAAAAGCTTCAGGAGTCGATCGCGAAGGCGAAGGGGTTTTGTGTAACACATCATCGGATGGAGCTTTACGGGCTTTGCCCGAAATGCAATAATTGCTGAGCGCAAAAATCTGGTATATTAAAATTGTGGCCGTTTATACCTCACCACCCGGCGTGTAGAACACCGGCGAAGAGGCGGCCCATGCAGGTCAGTCAGGCGGCTGGCCGAAGACTTCTTATCTAGAGTGGCGGAGGGACCAGGCCCTGCGAAGCCACAGCAACCGGCCCGTAAAACGGCATCAGGTGCTAATTCCTGCGGGGCACGAAAACGCCCCGAAAGATGAGTGGGACGGCCCGCCGAAGACGGCTTGCCCTGATGCCCCGCCCGGACTTGAATCTTACAGGTCCGGCGGCGTGGCGTCCGGCCTCCTTTATACGCGGGTCTCCTTCCGGGAGGCCTTGAAAAGTTGACTATCAAAACCGGTGAAACCGTCGGGGTAGTGACGAGCCACAAGTTGGTGGTGTGCGCCCCGCCCGGCGAACTCAATCTCCAGAGCGGCCGTATCCTCGGTCCCATCGAGGTCGCGTACGAAACTTACGGTACGCGCGCGCCCGACGACTCCAACGTAGTACTTGTCTGCCACGCCCTCGCGGGCGACGCCCACGCAGCGGGAATCGACCCCGAAGGCCAAAGGCCCGGCTGGTGGGAAGCGATGATCGGCCCCGGCAAGCCCATCGACACCGACAGGTATTTCGTCATCTGCCAGAACGTGCTGGGCAGCTGCAAGGGCACCACCGGCCCCTCCTCGATAAATCCCCGGACAAAAAAGCCCTACGGGATGAAGTTTCCCGTCATCACCATACGCGACATGGTAGACGTGCAGGCTCGCCTTCTCGACCAGCTCGGGATACAGAGCCTTCTTTGCGTAATCGGCGGCTCGATGGGCGGGATGCAGGCACTGGAGTGGGCCGTGCGCTATCCCGGCAGGGTGCGCTCGATAATGCCCATCTCCACCACCGGGGCCAGCTCCCCGATGTGCATAGGCTTCAACCAGATATGCCGCAGCGCGATAATGTCCGACGCCAACTGGCGGGGCGGGGATTACTACGAGAGCGGGGAGCCACCCGCCGACGGCCTCGCCATAGCGAGGATGATCGGACACCTCACCTTCATGAGCGACAAATCGATGAGGCGCAAATTCGGCAGGAAGATCTCCGGGCGCGAGGGCATTTACGCCTTTACGGCGCAGTACGACGTGGAAAGGTACCTCCACTACAACGGCTACAACTTCCCCAAAAGGTTCGACGCCAACAGCTACCTCTACCTGACAAAGACCCTCGACACCTTCGACGTCTCCGACGGTTTTCCCGGCGGGGTCGAGGAGGCGCTTTCGCGGATAACGGCGAGGGTGCGCTTCGTCACCTTCACCTCCGACTGGCTCTACAACCCCGCCGACACCGAGGCGCTCACCTCCATACTCGAAGAGAGGGGCCACCCTGTCGAGCATTTCTGCCTGAGGAGCGATTACGGCCACGACGCCTTTCTCGTCGAGCACAACCTTCTGGCCCCCATAGCCGGTGATTTTCTGAATCAGGTAAGCTCAGGGCGGTGAAGGACGCCGGACGGTTAATTTAAAAATCAGGCCCGATGGTGTACCATGAGCCGTAAATTTACCCGTTGTGAGCAGGCTTATGACCTTCAAAAAATACTCCACGGCGATATTCGCGGCCCTGCTGGCGGGGCTGGTGCTGACGGTTTATTGGCAGACGACGGGGTTTGAGTTTATCAACCTCGACGATCCGGAATACACGGTCCGAAATCCCTTTGTTAACGGCGGCCTGAGCATAGAGGGAATTCATGCCGCTTTCACTCAATTCTGGGGAAGGTACTGGATCCCGGTCACGTGGCTCTCCTACATGGCCGACGTCAGCGTCTCCGGCCTGTCCCCGGAGGGGTTTCACCGCACCAACGTCATTCTCCACGGTTTGAACGTTCTCCTTCTCTTTTTTGTTCTTCGTAACGCTACCGGTTCGACCGTCAGGAGTTTCTTCGTAGCGGCTCTTTGGGCGATTCACCCCCTGCGCGCCGAATCGGTCGCCTGGGTGGCCGAGCGAAAGGATGTTCTTTCCGGGTTTTTCTTTTTGCTGGCGCTCCTGGGGCACATCGAGTACGCAAGGACGGGGAAAAAGCTCTGGCTGGCGGCGATAACCGTTTTCGCTCTGTTTGGGCTTATGGCAAAGCCGGTGGTGATGGTGCTGCCGGTTGCCCTGCTGCTAATGGATTTCTGGCCTCTTGGGCGTTTTCCGGAAGGAAGATTGAAGGAAAACCTTCCGGGCTACGGAAAGCTTCTCTTTGAAAAAGCCCACCTTTTCGCCCTCTCGGCGGTCTTTGTACTGATAACCCTTAAATCGCAGAAGATCGACGACGCCTTAAACTCAGGCCTGACTAATACGGCAGGCGCTTATGTCAATTTCGCCGCCGCAGTAAAAGCCTATTGCGCCTATATCTTCGGGACATTCTGGCCGGTTGGGCTCTACCTGCGCGGTAAAGAGTATGAGTTGACCTTCGGCGTGCCGCTCACGATTTTGTGCTTCGCGGTTCTCGTGCTCGTCTCCTTTCTCGCCTTCAAACATCGCAAGCGTTTCCCCGAACTTGCTTTCGGCTGGTTCTGGTATTTGCTTATCCTTTTTCCCAACAGCGGGATAGTGCGGGCGGGGATTAGTACTTTCTCCGACCGCTTCACCTACCTGCCCCACATAGGCATCATGGTGGCCGCAGTGTGGGGCGTCGAACGTCTTTACAGCCGTTTTGCGAAGGATTTAAGGCCGCTGGCGACGGCGGGAGCGGGGATAATAGCCATCCTCTCCATTCTTTGTTTCCGGCAGGTTTCAATCTGGAAGAACGATATTTCCCTCTTCACTCACGCCGACAGGGTGACCGGAGGGAAAAGCGCCATGGCCAAGGAAGTGCTGGGTGTCGCATGGTTCCTTGTCGGCAGGTATCAGGAATCCTACGACAGTTTTACCGTGGCGCTTGAACTCGATCCGGGCTTTGCCGGGGGGTATGGATATAAGGGGCTGGCGGCGGCGAGGCTTGGCAGGTACGCGGAAGCGTCGGAGCTTTGCAGGAAGGAACTGCAGCTTAATCCGGGAAACAAGGAGATAACCACCAGACTCGCGTACATTCTGATCCGGGCGGGAGACTTGCCGGGTGGAGCCAGGCTCGGTCTTGAGAACATCCGCCGCTGGCCGGACGACAAAGTAGCGTGGGAGGCGGTGAATTACCTGGGCGGGGAAGCAAAGGCGAGAGCGCTGGCGCAATCCGGAAATTCCGGGGCCGGGCCATGACCTTTAAAAACAAACAGACTGCGATCTTCGCGGCCCTGCTGGCGGGACTGGTGCTGGCCGTCTACTGGCAGACGACGGGGTTTGAGTTTATCAACCTCGACGATCTTGAGTACACGGTTCTTAATCCCCTGCTAAAGGACGGCCTGACTTTTGCGGAAATAAAAGAGGCTTTTACTTCGATTCAGCTTCGCACTTACATGCCCGTTACCATCCTTTCATTAATGGCCGACGTTCAAATCTTCGGCCTGAAGCCTTCGGGCTTTCACTTCACGAATACCCTTCTGCATCTTCTAAATACCCTGCTGCTCTTCGCTTTTCTTTACCGGGCCACGGGCTCAGGCTGGAAAAGTTTCTTCGCTGCGGCCCTCTGGGCGGTTCATCCCCTGCGGGCGGAATCGGTAGCTTGGGTCGCGGAGCGAAAGGACGTGCTGGCGGGGTTTTTCTTCCTCACGGGACTTCTTGCCTACTGCGAATACGCGAGGAGCAGGCGGCCTGTCTTTTACGCTACGACTCTAGCCGCAATGGTTCTCGGCCTGCTCTCCAAGTCCATCGTCGTGGTCTTCCCCGCCGCGCTCCTGATTGCGGATTTATGGCCCCTTGAAAGGTTCAGGCAGGGAGAAACGCCAAAAAAACTGCTCATCGAGAAAATCCCGTTTATTTCGCTTTCAATCCTTTTTTCGGGACTGTCTCTCTACGTTCACAGGAACACCTTCCATATGCAGGGGCAAAAGCCGCTCCTCGGCCGCCTTGCCGACATGTCTACCGCCTATCTCCACTATCTGGGGGAAACCCTGTGGCCCTTCGGTCTGGTGATGGAAGACAGGAACACGGAGGTTCACCTCACGGGGTTATCTGCGTTTGGCGCGGGACTTCTTATACTCGCTCTCACCTTTCTCGCCTGGAAGGCGAGGAAAACGGTCCCTGCGGCAACCGCCGGGTGGTGCTGGTACCTCGCCCTGCTCTTCCCGGTAAGCGGGGTCGTACTGCTGGATTTTTTCTTCGTGGCCGACCATTTCAGCTACCTTCCCCATATCGGCCTCATGGTTGCGCTTGTGTGGGGAACCGAGAACCTTTGCAGCCGTTTCCTGAAAGATACGCGATCATTGGCTGTTGTCGGGGGAACACTGGTGGTTGTCCTGTCGGTGCTTTGCTTCCGGCAGGTCTCCCTCTGGAAAAACGACTTCATCTTCTTCGGCTATATCGACAAAATGACCGGCGGGCAGAGCGCGACGGCCAAGAAATCGCTCGGCATAGCCTATCTGAACTCAAAGAAATTTGAAGAGGCTTACAGCTACTTTACACAGGCGTTACTGGTCGATCCCTCCGTGCTGCAGGGTTTTGGCTACAAGGGTCATGCCGCAGCAAATCTCGGCAGGTACCGCGAAGCCGCGCAGCTTTACAGGATCGAGCTTAAAAGGGTTCCGGGTGACAAGGATTTCAGCCTGATGCTCGCGAACGCTCTGGTCATGGCGGGAGACCTGCCGGAAGGAGCGAGACAGGCACTGGAAAACATTAAAAAATGGCCGGAAGACAAAGTTGCCTGGCAGGCTATTAATTTCCTGGGAGGTGTGGCAAAAGCGAAAATGCTTGCTGGAAAGTAAAGGTAGAGAGGGCCGGGTGCCGGGCGCTTAACGATGATTTCCACACCCGCCCCGCAGGTGTTATAATCCGGCAAGTTAACAGACAGCCCGGAGGAACCCATGGGGGCCCAGGTTTTTACCGAAAAGGCGGGAAAGAGGTTTTTACGCTCCCTTGCGGGGGGAATCGGACTGGCGTTCCTCGCTTCCTCGGCGTTTTGCTCATCCTCGCCCCTCCCGGAAAAGGAACTTCCTGCCGTCCTTGGCTCCCTGCTCGACGAGATACGCATAACCTCGTCGAAAAACCTCCCTGCCGGAGTTAATCGCAGCTCCACCCTGATGGCCGTCGGGATACCTATCGACGAGGCCATGAAGTTCCCCCTCCACGATCTTTTCCCGCAGCTCTCCCCCTCCGCAGCGGCGGAATCCTCTGCCGAGTACCGTAAAGCAATCGAGGCGCTCGGGGGGAAAAGGACGGAGGACGCCCTCTTTTACCTTGAGGAGACGAGGGCTAAGTCTCCCGTCGAGTCCGAGAAGGATTCGGCGGCCTTTTACATCGGGGAGCTGAAAAGACAGCAGAAAAAGCCCGGTCAGGCGATTTTGTATTTCGGAAAAGTCAGGGGCGGCAGCGCCCCGGAGGCAAGGTTCCGGCTGGCCGTCGTCGCGGACGAGGCGGGGCGCATCGATGAGGCGCGCGCGGCCTTTACCGGGCTCGCCTCCTCCGACACCTCAAGCCACCGCGCCGAGGCTCTGGCGTGGACCGGGAAAGACCTCTATCTCTCGGGGGAGATGGCCGGGGCTGAAAAAGCCCTTCTTGAGTCAATCCTTATCGGCGGGCCGGGGTCGGGCGACGCCGCCTTTCTCCTCGGGCTGATGCGCAGCGGGAGGGGGGATTTCGAGTCGGCGGAAAAGCTCCTCACCGGCTTTCTGCTGAATTTCCCGGAACACAGGCTGGCCAAAAGCGCGCAGGGCGCTCTGGGATGGGTCTTTCTGGAGGAGAAAAACCCCGAAGCGGCGCGAAGGCGCTTTGGCTGGGCGCTGGAGGGAGAGATTCCCTCCTCTCTGGAGCCGAGGGCGAGGTATGGCCTCGTCAGGGCGGCCTCGGAGGAGGGAAGCGCCGGCCTGCTCAGAGAGGAGCTTGGCGGGCTGGAAAAGGCAAGGGTCGATCCGCTCTGGAGATTTCGCGGATGGGTGGAGGCCGGGAGGTTTTTTTACAACTCGAAAGACTGCCGCGGGGCGCTGGACGCCTTCAGCAGGGCGGTTGAAATCCACCCGGAGGGCGAGTTCGGCCCGGCGGCCCTTTACATGGCTGGCGAGAGCTTCTCCTGCCTCGAAGAACACCGCGCCGCCGCTGACACCTTTCTCAGGGTGAAAGAACCCTCCTCACTCGTCCCCTACGCCCTTCTGCGGGCCGGGGAAAACGACCTTCGGGTAGCGGAGAACAAGCGGGCCGCCTCCTCCTTCCGCGCGATAAGCGAAAAATTTCCCGCCTTCGAGCACCTGCACAAGGCCCGCTACCTCCTCGGAAAGGCGCTCCTCGCCTCCGGCGACGACGGCGGGGCGTGGGCGGCCTTTGAATCCATTCCCGAAAACTCGCCCTGGTTCGCCTCCTCGCTCTTCGAGCTGGCCCTGATGGCGCACGAGGAGGAGAACTGGGATCGCTCGGCGAGGCTCTTAACGAAATTCATCAACGTTTTCCCCGCCGATCCGCGAAGGGACAAGGCGGCTTCGCTGCTGGGGGAGGCGGGTCTCATGAGGGGAGACCTCAAGGCGGCTGCGGTCGTCTACGCAGACCTTGAAAAGAGCGGAACGGACGAGACCTTGCGGGAGGAGGCCAGATACAGGCGCGGGCTTATCCTTATGTCGGAGGGTAGAACCGAAGCGGGGAGGGAGCTTTTCGATTCGCTGCTCGCCTCTTCGCCCAGGGGGAAAAACTCCCTTCTCATAGCGCTGACTCTGGGCAGAAGCTATTCGGCGGAGTCGAAGTTCGCCCTCGCCCTGCCTTACTTTGAAAAGGCCCTAGCCCAAAATCCGCCGGAAGCGGAGAAGAAAGAGGCGGAAAAAGGTCTCGCCTTCGCCCTCCTCGGCGCGGGCAGGCATGAAGAGGCGCTTGCGGCCTTTAAAAAGCTGGGCCGGACGCGAGACGGTTTCTACGGAGAGTGCATGAGCCTGATAAAGCTCGGGCGGCTGGATCTCTCGATGGCCGCCGTGGACGAATTCGCCGGGATCTACCCCGGCGACGAGAGGATCTTCGATCTCGAAACAACTCTCGCGGAGGGGCTTTCCAGAGTTGGCCGCCAGCAGGACGCCGCCGCCTACTACCGACGCACCGCCGAGAGAATAAAAGGCGAAAAGCGCGCCCGGGCGGTGCTGGCCTCCGCGAGAAACCTCGCCGGGGCCGGACTTACCGAAGAGGCGCTGGAAGCGTACGGACTTTTGTCCTCCGAAAAGGATCCGGTGTCCCTGACCGCGAGGGAAGAGTTAGGGGCAACCCTGCTCAAGCTGGGCAGGTTCGACAAGGCCCGCGAGGAGTTCACCCGTCTGGCCGGGGACCTGAAAGAGGACGCAGGCGTATCGGCGGCTCTCCGGAACGCCGGAAAGGCGGCTGCGGGCGCGGGAGACATCGAGAGCGCAGTGAAACTTGTCAACGAGGCTTTTTCGAGGGCGCCCGTGGACGACCCCGGCCCCCGGCAGGCGCTTTTGGCCGACCTCGGCGAATACCTCCTCGGCGCGAACAGGCCGGGCGAGGCGGTCAAGCCCCTCAGGGAGAGTTTTTCAATGCTGCAGGGGGCGGAAGGGCTTCGCGCGGGCGTCCTGCTCGGAAAGGCGCTGGAGGGCTCGGGCGACGAGGAAGGAGCGATAGAGGTCTACGGTAGCGTCGGCTACCTTTACTCCCTCGAAAACGAAGAGGCTGGAAGGGCGCTCCTGCGCGCCGGGGACCTCCTCCTCAAGGGAGGCAAAGCCACCGAGGCTGCCGAGATATTCAAGCGCATAGCCGAAAACGGGAGCGAGGCGGTAAAAAAAGAGGCGGCGTCGCGGCTGGAGGCGATGCAATAGGCACCCGCTTCTTCAACTTCCGGCAGTTTTTTTGGGCGGCCCTAAGAAGGTTTAGCATGACTGGCAGCCCCGATAGGTTTACACTCCGTTCTTGATTACGGCGTCCTCGCTACGGTGAAAGGCCGCCTTTATAATTAACGTCGTCCGGCAAGTCGAAAGACGCCCCGGCGATTTTGGCAAGACCCTCTAATGAAGAACAGGCTTTACAAATACGCATTTATAACTTTTTGCGTCGTGGGCGCCCTCTTCGCCCTCGTCAAGATCGTCTTTTTTGAATATCCGAAGATATCCCGCCTCCGCGAAGACTGCAAAAAAGAAGAGATTTCCGTCGAAAGGCTCCGCAGGGAGAGCGAAACCCTCACCCGCGAGATCCACGACATCGACGTAGACCCCGAAGTGGTGGAAAAATACGCCCGCAAAGAGGGTTGGGTCCGCGAGGGGGAGACTGTCTTTTTCATTCCAGAGAAAATAAAGAATGGCAAACAACCGTAGCGAAAAAAGGGAAGAGGCGGGGGAGCCCTCGGTCGGCAGCGCCTTTTTCCGGCTGATGGTTCCGGCGCTTTACGGGGCGCTTCTCCTTTTCGGAATATTCTCTTCGCCCGACTTTCCCCCGGCGGTGCTGGTCGGCGCTCTCGGAGTGTACACGGTCTACCTTCTCTGGCGCGTCTTCGCCATCTTCTCCGAGCAGGCGAGGCGCGAGGGGCAGGGCGTTCCCGTCGCCAGCGCGGTGGAGCTCGGCCTCCTCGCGGTCTTCGCTCTCGGCACCGCTTTTCAGCTCATCCCCGAGGCCGCCCCGGCCTGGCTGATAGCTCACGCCGCCGTCTTCGTGCTCCTCTCCTCGGTGGCGAGGTGGCCGGAAATTCTCCTCCTCAGTCTTTGCGCGGTAGCCGTCGGCAAGCTGTCGCCGGGAGTCCTCGGCGAAAACTGGCTTCCCGCCTCGGCGGGCCTTCTTCTGGTTTCGCTGTGCGGGACTATCCCGGTCGCAATCCAGAAAGGGCGGCTCGGCCAGCTCAAGAAACGCTACGAGAGGATGAAGCTCGACACCGAAAGGCGGGGAGACTCTCCCTCGGAAGGCGACGAGCCGCTCTACCGCCTCGAAGCGTCGGTGCAGGCCGCCATTTCCGAGATACGCGAAGCGATGGACGCGCACAGCTGCCTTCTGGCTCTCAAGACTCCTCAGGGAAGCCTTTATCTGAAGCACATCGTGGGAGAGGTGGGCGACGTCGCCTACGAGGCGAGGGTCAAGCTCAAGGGCTCGCTCTTCCACTGGGTTCTGAGCAACAAAAAAGAGACGGTCCTGCCGCTGGTGAGCGACCCCCAAAAGATGCTCGGCTATTACGATTCGCAGGTCAACGTAAAGAGCTTCGCAGCCGTTCCCCTGGTTATAGGGGGCCGGGTCGAAGGGATTGTCGCGGTGGACAGCCTGAAGGAAGGGTGGTTCCCGGCGGAAAAGATGCCCATTCTTCGCCTCGCGGGAAAGCAGATATCCTCCATGATGGACCACTGCCGGGAGATGGAGCAGGCTTCGCTGCAGATAAAGGATCTTCGGGTCTTCCGCGAATACTCCAAGCTTCTTGCCGCCTCCCCCCTCCCGAGGGACCTTCCCCTCCTGACGCTGAACGTCGTCCGCGAGAGGCTTTCCCCCGATTTCGCGGCGCTTGTCTTCGTCGCCGACAAAAGCGAGATGGAGATAGCGGCGGTGAGCGGCAAGGAGGAGGAAGAGCTTAAGGGAAAGACCTTCGACTCCTCCGAAAGCCTCTCCGAATGGGTGGTAGGGTCCAATAAGTACCTGCTTTGCACCCGCAAGGAAGACCTGCCTGCCAAGCCCCTCTTCTCCAGGGATATTGCGGCGAAGGGTTACGAGACGCTTCTCGTCTACCCGATTGCCTCACGGGGCAGCGCGATAGGCGTTCTCGTCGCGGGGTGGGAGGAGCCGAACGCGATGGAGCAGTCCGCCCTCGATTTTTGCGGCATACTGACGCGCCAGCTCGCCCTCGCCCTGGTGCACGCCAGGGACGCCGAGAGGCTCCGAAGGGCGCTGGCGGTAGACGAGACCACCGGCCTTCTCTCCCACTCCGGCTTCGTCTCGCTGCTTGAGCACGAGGCCAGAAGGACCCGCCGGTACGGGCGCGGCCTCTCGATACTCATCTACGACGTGGACCAGTTCGCCAAGCTAGCCGAGAGCTACGGGCAGGAGGCGCTGAGGGTGCTTTTGTCCGGGCTCGGAAAGCTGGTCGGCAACGACCTTCGCGACGGGGAGATAGCGGCCTACCTCGGCGGCGGCAGGTTCGGAATGCTGATTCCCGAGGTGGAAGGGGAGGAGGCCGTCAAGATGGCCGACCGCCTCTGCCGGATAATCGCCGCGACCTCTCTGCCGTGGAACGACATGCAGTTGCGTGTAACGGTCAGCATGGGGATCTGCTGCTGGCGCGGGGACGAGGACAACGCGCAGAAGATGGCGGGGAGGGCGGAGACGGCTCTTTACGAGGCGAAGCGGTCGGGGGGGAACAGGGTGGTTCTCAAGAGTCGCGACTAGGGGGACGGCTTCGGCTTTTTCCGTCATGCGTTGTCGCCGCCTTGCGCCGGGCGCTTGCCGTAGTCACGCTACTGTCTGCGCGCCCTTGCTCGACGGCTCCTAGCCTGACGAAAAAATCCAAAGCCGTATAAAAAACGCAGAAACGAAAGTCCGCCTCCAGCTTCTCGCGACGTTTTCATAAAGCCTCTGGTCTAAGGGTTTCAAATTCTGGCCCGTTGCATGGCGCTTGTTCTGCAAACCCTCTGGAACCCTCCTAGAACTGGTGCTCTTCGCCGGGGAAAGTGCGGTTTTCCACTTCTTCTTTGTATTTTTTCAGGGCTTCTTTTATTCCGAGCGAGGCGTCGAAGTACTTTTTTACGAATTTGGGGGTGAACCGGTCGTACAGTCCCGTCATGTCGTGGAAGACCAGCACCTGACCGTCGCAGTGGGGCCCGGCGCCTATGCCGACGGTGGGGATCGAGACCTCACTCGTGATTTTCGCCGCCAGCGTCGAGGGGACGCACTCGATGACTATCCCGAAGGCCCCCGCCGCTTCGAGGGCTTTGGCGTCCTCGACGAGCCGGAGCGCCGTCTGGGTGTCGCGCCCCTGAACCTTGAAGCCGCCAAGCTGCCCCGCCGTCTGGGGGGTGAGCCCGATGTGGCCGAACACCGGAATCCCAGCCCTGACAATCGCCGCCACCGCGGCGGCCTGATGCACGCCGCCCTCCAGCTTTACCGCGTCGGCGCGCCCTTCCTTTAAGAACCTCCCGGCGTTTCGCACCGCCTCCTCCACGCTGACCTGATAGGACAGGAAGGGCATGTCGGCGATCACCATCGCGCTTTGGGTCCCTCGCGCCGCCGCCGCCGTGTGGTGGAGCATCTCCTCCATCGTCACGGAGACGGTGTCGGGGTAGCCGAGGCAGACCATTCCGAGGCTGTCGCCCACGAGGACCACGTCGATTCCCGCCGAATCGACGAGTTTCGCCGTCGGGTAGTCGTAGGCGGTGACCATCGTTATAGGCGGGCCCTTTCTTTTGCGGGCCAAGAGGTCGGGGGCGGTTATTTTCGGCATGGCTGTATCCTCCCGGCTTTTACAAGCGCAGTGACGAGTCTCGTGAGAGTCATGTTGACGGGGCAGGGGACACCGGCCTTCTGCCCGAGGCGCGCCACGGCGCCGTTTATGAAGTCAATCTCGGTGGGGTTGCCTCTTTCGAGGTCCTGAAGCATGCTGGAGCGGTTTTCTCCTGTGGCCTTTGCGACCCCGAGAACCCAGCTTACCACTTCCTCCTCCTCGCCGAGGTCTATCTCCAGACTTTGAGCGACGCGGACGGTTTCCCTCACCGCCAGCGCCGAGAGTTCGGCGGCCTCGGTAATTTCGGGTATGAGGCCGTTTCGCACACCCAGAATAGCGGTGAGCGCGTTGATGCCGCAGTTCGCGGCGAGCTTTTTCCAGACGTGGGGCTGGATGTCGGAGGTGAAGCGGACGGGTATCTTCGAGGAGGCGAAGATATCGGAAAAACGAAGGCCGATGTTGCCCTTAGGCGAGGCGGGGCCGATGATTGTCTCTCCCGCCCCCCCGTGGCGAACCTCTCCGGGACCGAGTAAGGTCGCCCCTTGCGCCGTGACCCCTACGAGAACACGCTTTGCGCCGAGTTCCTCGCAGAGTATCTCAGCGCCGCCGAGGCCGTTCTGAAGGGTCAGCACAGCCGAGTCGGGGCCCATGAGTGCTCCGGCCGTTTTAGCGGCTTCGCGGGTGTCGGCGGATTTTACGGTGACGAGGACGAGATCGAAGGGTTCTTCGCGAAAAGGAGGGGCTATAGCGCGGACTGGAACCACGGAGAGCGCTTCCCCCTCCCACAGACGCAGCCCCCCGGCGTTAATCTTTTCGGCGCGCGCGGAGTCGCGGTCCACGAGGCGGACGAAGTGCCCCGAGCGGGCAAGCAGCGCGGCGAAGAGGGAGCCAAGAGCTCCGGGTCCGATGATGGCGATCCTCACGGTTTCACCTCAATTTCGGCACATGCCTGTAAACCGGTTATTTTGTACTTTCGTCTTTTCGCTCGGGAACTTTCACCCTAGCCACCGGAGACATCCCGCTTTCGTTTCCCGCTTCGTCCACTCCCGTGCACCCGTAGAGATACGTGGCGCCGGGGGTTGCGGTGTTGTCCAGATAAAAACTTTCGCCGCCGGGAACCTCGGCGAGCTTTGCAAGCTCCCCTTCGGCAGGGGCGCGGTAAATTAAGACCCTGGCGTAAGGCTCTCCCTGCGGGGCCATCCACATCAGCCGCACGGCCGCACCCTCTATAAAGACCGCCAGCTCCTTCGGCGGAAGAGGCGGCTCGGCGTCGCGGGGGGTGAGGTCAAAGTAGACGAGAGCGGACTCTATTCTCCACCCCTGCGGAGTTATCGCCGAAGTCCTGAAAGCGAGTTTCACGGTTTCACCGTTCTTGAACCCCGTCAGCCGGGCTTCGGTCTTCCCCTCCTCCAGAACGGCGGCGAGCTTGTCGTCCGGCCCGTAGACGGTGATCCCCTCGTAGTGGATAGTGGGGTCGGGCATCGAATACCTTACCGTCGCCCCGCCGTCCGCCGGGATAATCTCAACAACAGGTTTTTCAATCTTGTACCAGGTCGCCGCGACCGGCGCGGAGGGGGCGCTTGACCTTCCCCGCTCGTCTCTGGCGTAGACGCGGTAGCTGTAGGATTTTCCCGGCTCGGCGGAAGCGTCCGTCCACGAATAGAGCGCAGCTTCTCCCTGCGAAGGGAGCTGGCCCGCTTCCGAGTAGCTTCCGGCGCAGGTGGCGCAGTCCTCGCTCCCCTCCGGAAGCGGGGCTCTTTCGATGTAAAACGAGGCAGCCTCCCCCGGCCCGCCCGCGAGGGTGCGCGAAGGCATCGACCACGCTACGGTAAGGCCGTCTTCCCTTCCCCTCGCCACGAGGTCCCTCGGGTTTCCGAGGAGCGACACTCCCGGCGGGATCGGGTCGCCCATCCTCCCGCAGGAGAGGGGAGCCATAAAGAGGAAAAGGGCGGCGAGGAAGCGGAGCTTCAACTTGTCAGGCGCTTCTGGGCCAGAGCGCGTCGAGCCGGAGGAGGGCTTTTTCGCTCTCGGCGCGGACGTTTTCCGGCGCGGGGCCTCCGGCTGCTTTCCGGGCGGAGACGCTCCTCTCGATGGAGAGGGCGTCGTAGATGTCCTCCTCGATGAGCGGCGAGAACTCCCTTAGCCGGTCGAGGGTAAGCTCCTCCAGGCCGATGGAGCGCTCCTCGCAGTGGGACACGGCCTTGCCCGCCACTTCGTGCGCCTCCCTGAAGGGCATACCCTTTTTCGCGAGGTAGTCGGCGAGGTCTGTGGCGTTTACGAAACCAGCCTTCAAGGCCTCTCCGGCGCGGCCGGGGTTTATGGCGAGGGAGCGGACCATCTCGATGGTAATCGCCAGCGAGCCCTTGACGGTGTCGAGGGAGTCGAAGACAGGCTCCTTGTCCTCCTGCATGTCCTTGTTGTAGGCCAGAGGCAGGGATTTCATGGTGGTGAGGAGCGCGGAGAGGTTTCCGTTGACCCTCCCTACCTTCCCGCGAAGAAGCTCCGGCACGTCGGGGTTCTTCTTCTGGGGCATTATCGAGGAGCCGGTGCAAAAACCGTCGGAGAGGGTTATGAAGCGGAACTCCTGGCTCGACCAGAGGACCAGTTCCTCGCTCAGCCGGGAGAGGTGGGTCATTATCACCGAGCAGTTGAAGAGAAATTCGAGGGCGAAATCCCTGTCGGAGACCGCGTCGAGGCTGTTTCGGCATATCTCGCCGAAACCCAGTTCCCGCGCCACCATCTCGCGGTCGAGGGGGTAGGGGGTTCCGGCCAGCGCGCCCGCGCCGAGGGGCGAGCGGCGGGTTCTTTCGAGGGTGTCCTTCATCCTCTCGACGTCCCGTAGGAACATCTCGAAGTAGGCAAGCCAGTGGTGGCCGAAGGTCACCGGCTGGGCCCGCTGGAGGTGGGTGTAGCCGGGGAGGAGAACGCCGGATTCCCTTCCCGCCCTCTCGGCGAAGGTCTCGCAGAGCCCCCGCAGGAGGTCGAGAACGAGGGTTATCTCGTCGGAGAGGTAGAGGCGCAGGTCGAGCGCTACCTGATCGTTTCTGCTCCTGCCGGTGTGGAGTTTTCCCCCGACCGGCCCGACCAGTTCCGTGAGTTTCTTCTCCACCGCCATGTGGATGTCTTCGAGAGAGACGGGGAAGTCGACCTCGCCGCGCTCGATCGCCTTTTCCACCTCGCCGAGGCCGTCGACGAGGGTTTTCGCCTCGGCTTCGGTGAGCACCCCCACCTTCGCCAGCATCCGGGCGTGCGCCTTCGACCCCCGGATGTCCTGACGGTACATCCTCTTGTCGAAAGCTATGGAAGCCGTGAAGATCTCGACGATCTTCAACGTCTCCTCGCAAAATCTCCCTCCCCAGGGTTTCTCGGCCATTTTAATTCCCTCTTGTCAGCCCAGAAGTTTCTTCATGAGGCGCAGGCGCAGGGCGTTCAGCTTGATGAAGCCGGTGGCGTCGGCCTGATTGTAGACCGTGTCCTTTTCAAAGGTGGCGGTCTCGGGATCGAAGAGGGTGTTGGGGCTCTGGCGTCCGGCGACGATGCAGTTGCCCTTGTAGAGCTTAATGCGCGCTGTGCCGGTGACGTTCTTCTGCGTCTGGTCCATGAAGACCTGCAGGGCTTCCCTCTCGGGCGCGAACCAGAAGCCGTTGTAGACGAGGCGGGCGTACTGGGGCACGAGGCCGTCGCGCATGTGCATAACCTCGCGGTCCATCGTCAGCGACTCGACCGCCTTGTGCGCGGCGCGGAGGATGGTGCCGCCGGGGGTCTCGTAGACGCCTCTCGACTTCATGCCCACGAAGCGGTTCTCCACGATGTCCACCCTGCCGACGCCGTTTCTGCCGCCGATCTCGTTGAGCTTCTTCAAAAGGGCGGCGGGGGCCAGCTTCTTGCCGTTGACCTTCACCGGATTGCCGCTCTTGAACTCGATCTCGACGTACTCGGGGGTGTCGGGGGCCTCCTCGGGGCTGGTCGAGAGGATGAACATGTCCTCGGAGGGCTCGTTCCAGGGATTTTCAAGGATTCCGCCCTCGAAGGAGATGTGGAGAAGGTTCCTGTCGCTGGAGTAAGGCTTCGCCTTGGTGACGGGCACCGGGATGTTGTGCTTTTTGGCGTAGGCGATAAGCTGCTCGCGGCTGCCCAGCTTCCACTCGCGCCAGGGGGCGATTATCCTGATGTCGGGGGCCAGCGCGTAGGCGGTGAGCTCGAAGCGCACCTGATCGTTGCCCTTGCCGGTGGCTCCGTGGCTTATGGCGTCGGCTCCCTCCATCTGGGCTATCTCGACTAGGCGCTTTCCGATGAGGGGGCGGGCGATGGAGGTCCCGAGAAGGTAGTAGGACTCGTAGATCGCCCCGGCGCGGAACATAGGGAAGACGAAATCGCGCACGAACTCCTCGCGGAGGTCTTCTATGTAGATCTTGGAAGCGCCGGTTTTCTTGGCTTTTTCGTCGAGTCCTGCAAGCTCCTCTTCCTGCCCGAGGTCGGCCGCAAAACAGACGACTTCGCAGCCGTATTCCTCTATGAGCCAGCGCAGGATGATGGAAGTGTCGAGTCCGCCGGAGTAAGCCAGAACGACCTTTTTCACCTTGGATTTAGCCATCTTGAAACCTTCCTTAATGCAGTGGAGCCGGGCGGTGTACGCCGGGCGGTTTCTAATAATTGAAGAGAGTTACCATAATAGCCTTCTGTATATGAAGGCGGTTTTCGGCCTGATCCCAAACCGCCGAGCGGCTCGATTCCATCACTCCGTCGCTCACCTCCTCGCCCCGGTATGCCGGGAGGCAGTGGAGGAAGATCGAGCGGTCGGAGGCGAGGGAGAGGAGCCTTTCGTCCACCATGTAGCCCGCGAAGTCGTGCTTTCGCTTCTCCTTTTCCTCCTCCTGCCCCATCGAGGTCCACACGTCGGTGGTGACCACGTCCGCCCCCCGCACGGCCTCCGCCGGGAAGGAACAGAGGGATATTTTCGCCCCGGCCTCTTTCGCCGGTCCGATTATCGCGGGGCTCGGGAGGTATCCCGGCGGGCAGGCGAGGCGAAGCGTAAAGCCCATCGCCGCCGCCGCCTCTATCCAGGAGTGGGACATATTGTTCCCGTCGCCGACCCACGCGACGGTGATTCCTTCGAGGGTTCCGAGGCGCTCGATCACGGTCTGGAGGTCGGCCATCACCTGACAGGGGTGGAGGCGGTCGGTGAGGCCGTTGATAACAGGCACCGAACCCCAGCGCGCCAGCTCCTCGACGTTCTCGTGGGAATAGGTTCGTATCATCAGCATGTCCACGTAGCGCGAGAGGACGCGGGCGGTGTCCTTTATCGGCTCCCCGCGCCCTATCTGCGTGTCGCGGGGCGACAAAAAGATGGCGTGGCCCCCGAGCTGCGTCATTCCGACCTCGAAGGAGACGCGGGTGCGCGTAGAGGACTTGTCGAAGAGCATGCCGAGGGTCTTTCCGGCCAGCAGCTTGTGGGGAACGCCTTCGAGCTGCTTTTTCTTCAACTCCGCCGCGAAAGAGAGAATCTCCAGAAGTTCGTCCCTCGAAAAATCCTGAAGGCTCAGAAAATGTCTGATCATTTTATATTTTCCTTCCCGCCGAAAGGGTCTTTTCGAGGGCCGCGACAAGAGCGTCCACCTCTTTTTTAGTTACGATAAGCGGCGGAGCGAACCGAAGCACGCTCTCCCCCGCCGTTCCTGTCAGAAAGCCTTCCGCCATCAGCTCCTTCACTACCGATACCGCCGGGAGGGAAGGGGCCAGTTCGAGGCCCAAGAGAAGTCCCCGCCCTCTCGCAGCCCGCGCCACGGGGAATTTTTTCGCCAGAGAGGAGAGCTTTTCCAGAAAGTACGCCCCGGTCTCCCGGCAGTTCGCGAGGAGGTTCTCTTCCTCCAGCGCCTTCATGGCGGCGAGCCCCGCGGAGGCCGAAAGGGGGTTGCCGCCGAAAGTGGTGGCGTGGGTCCCCGGAACGAAATGCTCCGCTACCGCCGAGGTCGCGAGCAGCGCCCCCAGGGGCACTCCCCCGCCGAGACCCTTGGCCATTGTCGCCATGTCGGGGGTTACCCCCTCGCCTTCGCTTGCGAGAAAGGTTCCGGTTCTCCCGGCCCCGGTCTGCACCTCGTCGAAGATGAGAAGCGCGCCCTTTTTGTCGCAGAGCTCCCGCACCTTCGCCAGATACCCCGGCGAGGGAACCCGGACGCCTCCCTCGCCCTGAACGGGTTCGAGGATTACGGCGGCGGTGGTCTCGCCGACCACGCTTTCAAGGGCGAGGAGGTCGTCGTAGGCGACGTGGATAAACCCCTCGGGAAGGGGGGAAAACCCCTTCTTCACCTTCTCCTGCCCGGTGGCGGTGAGGGTGGCCAGCGTTCTGCCGTGAAAGCTCATCGTGGCGCTCACGACAATCTGCCGCCTCACCTCGCACCGGTCGAAGTGGTACTTCCGGGCCAGCTTTATGGCTCCCTCGTTCGCCTCCGCGCCGGAGTTGCAGAAAAAGACCCTGTCGGCGAAGGTGTGGGAGGTCAGCCACTGGGCGAGGAGCGCCTGCGGCTCTATGTGGTAGAGGTTGGAGACGTGGAGGAGCTTGCCCGCCTGAAGGGTGATAGCCTCGGTGACCTTCGGGTGGCAGTGGCCGAGGTTGCAGACGGCTATGCCCGCCAGAAAATCAAGGTACTCCTTCCCGTCGGCGTCCCAGACCTTCATCCCCGCCCCCCGCACAAGCGCGATGGGGAACCGGGCGTAGGTGTTCATTATGTGCTTTTCGCCAAGGGCGATAATTTCGGAATTATTCATAATTTACTCCGTTATTTCCGTGCCCACTCCGCCTTTGGTGAAGATTTCCAGCAGCACCGCGTGGCGGATGCGGCCATCGATGATGTGAACCTTTCTCACTCCCGAATCGATGGCGTCCACGGCGCAGCGGACCTTGGGGATCATGCCGCCGCCGATAACTCCTTTGGCGATGAACCCCTCCACCTCCCCTCTGTGCAGCGAGGGAATCAGCTTCCCTTCGCTGTCGAGGATTCCCGCGACGTCGGTCATGAGGACGAGCTTTTCAGCCTTGAGCGCCCCAGCCACCGAACCCGCCACGAGGTCCGCGTTGATATTGTAGGTTTCCCCCTTCGGCCCCACGCCGATGGGGGCGATTACGGGGACGAAGCCGCCGGCGTCGAGGGTCTCGATTATCCCGGCGTTGACCTCCTCGACCTCGCCCACCGCGCCTATGTCGATAAGCTCGCTTCCCTTTTTGACGTAGAGCTTTTTCGCCCGGACGAGGCCGCCGTCCTTGCCGGTCAGCCCGGCGGCCTTGCCGCCGTGAAGGCCGATCATGGAGACGATCTCCTTGTTTATCATCCCCCCGAGGACCATCTCGACCACGGCCATCGTCTGCTCGTCGGTGACCCTCATACCCTCCACGAAGGAGGACTTTATCTCCATCCTGTCGAGAAAGGCGTTTATCTGGGGGCCTCCGCCGTGGACGATAATGGGGTTCATGCCGATGTATTTCATCAGGACTACGTCGCGGGCGAAGGATTCCTTCAGGTCGTCCGCTATCATGGCGTGGCCGCCGTACTTTATGACCACGGCCTTGCCGTAGAATTCCCTTATGTAGGGCAGGGCTTCCTGAAGAACGGAGGCCTTTTCGATGAGTTTTTGCAAAGCTATCTCCCTTACAGAATAAAGCGGCTCAAATCCGCGTCGGCGGCGATATCCCCGAGCCTCGACCTGACGTAATCGCGGTCGATGGTAATGGAGCCGCCGCCCAGGTCGGGAGCCTTGTAGCTCACCTCCTCGAGAACCTTTTCGACCACGGTGTGGAGCCGCCTCGCCCCGATGTTTTCCGTCCGGTCGTTGACCTCCACCGCCACCGAGGCCAGCTCGTCGATCCCGTCCTCCGCGAAGGAGAGGGTTATCCCCTCCGTGGAGAGAAGGGCGGTGTACTGGCGGACCAGCGAGTTTTGCGGCTCCGTCAGTATCCTCACGAAATCGTCCCTGGTCAGGGAACTCAGCTCCACCCGTATCGGGAAGCGCCCCTGTAGCTCGGGGATGAGATCGGAGGGCTTCGATATGTGGAACGCTCCCGCGGCGATGAAGAGTATGTGATCGGTCCTCACCGTGCCGTACTTGGTCTGCACCGAGCTTCCCTCAACTATCGGGAGTATGTCGCGCTGAACCCCCTCGCGCGATACGTCCGGCCCCCGCCCCGCGTCGCTTCGCGAGGCGATCTTGTCTATCTCGTCGATGAAGATTATCCCGTCGTTCTGGGCGCGGTCGAGGGCGATCTCCACCACGCTCTCGTTGTCCACCAGCCTTGCGGCCTCTTGAGCGGTGATGGTCTTTCTGGCGTCGCCTATCTTCATCATCTTTTTCACGGACTTTTTGTTGCCCGTCAGGGAGCCGAAAAGTTCCTGGAGCTGGTCGCCTATCTGGTCCATCCCGCCCTGCATGATTTCTATGCGCGGCCCCTGCGAAGAAGCCTCCATCTCCACCTCGACCTCGCGCTCTTCCAGCTTCCCGTCGCGAAGGAGGGAGCGGAGCTTGTCCCTCGTAGAGGAATCGTCGCCCGGCTTCGAGGAAGGCAGGAGCAGGTCGAGGAGCTTTTCCTCGGCCAGTTCCTCGGCCTGAGAGTAAACCCTCTCCTCCTCCTCTTCGCGGACGAGCTGCACCGATTCGCGGACGAGGTCGCGTATCATCGATTCCACGTCGCGGCCGACGTACCCCACCTCGGTGAACTTCGAGGCCTCGACCTTGATGAAGGGAGCGCGGGCCAGCTTCGCCAGCCTTCTGGCTATCTCCGTCTTGCCGACGCCGGTGGGGCCGATGAGAAGGATATTTTTCGGCGTTATCTCCTCGCGGAGGTTCTCCTCCACGTGGCGGCGCCGCCAGCGGTTCCGAAGAGCGATGGCCACGGCCTTTTTCGCCTTGTCCTGCCCCACAATGTAGCGGTCGAGCTCGCTGACTACCTCGCGGGGGGTGAATGTCTGCATGTCACTGCTCCAGCTTGAGAAGCTCGATGTTTGAATTGGTGTAGATGCATATCCTCGCCGCCATGAGTAGCGCCTCGGCTGCTATCTTCTCCGGCGTGTAATCCGTGTGCTCGTAAAGGGCCAGCCCCGAGGAAAGGGCGAAAGGCCCGCCCGAGCCTATGGCGGCAACACCCTCGGTAGGCTCGACCACGTCGCCGGTGCCGGAGAGGATGAGGGTCGCCTCCTTGTCGGCGATGAGCAGCATCGCCTCCAGCCTTCTGAGGTACTTGTCGGTGCGCCAGTCTTTCGCCAGTTCTACCGCCGCCCGCCGGAGGTTTCCCCGATGCACGTCGAGCTTGCCCTCGAACCGCTCTATGAGGGTGAAGGCGTCCGCCGTTGCCCCCGCGAAACCGGCCAGCACCTTTCCCCCGAGGAGGTGGCGGACCTTCTTTGCGTTTCCCTTGAGGATCGTCGCGCCGAAGGTGACCTGGCCGTCCCCGGCCATGGCTACCTCTTCGCCTTTCCTTACGCAAACGATGGTCGTACCGTGAAATTTCGCCTGTTCTTCCATTTCCTCTTCTCCAGTCCGGCTTCTCTTTCGGCTATGCCTGCCCCCGGAAGTATTTACCGGGGGTCGTTTCTCGTGCGCGCTCCTCGCCGTATAAACGATACTGTCTCGTAGCGCGCCCTGCGGACTCCTTGCCCTTCACCGAAATAGTATGCCGGATTTAAAAACAAACCCTGCTCCCCGATCCTTCCGAGGGGGAGGCTCTCTTTGCGTTGCCCGTGGTCCCCTAAGCTCTGGGGTGAGCCTTGTCGTAAACCTCCATAAGCTTTTCGATGCCGAGATGGGTGTACTTCTGCGTCGTCGAAAGGCTCTTGTGGCCCAGCAACTCCTGAATGCCCCTGAGGTCAGCCCCGCCTCCGAGGAGATGGGTCGCGAAGGTGTGACGGAGGGTGTGGGGGCTTACCCTGCGCGAAATCGCCGCCCGCATCAGCCACTCGTTAAGTATCCGCCGGACGCTCCGGTCGGTCAGCCTTCCTCCCCTCGCGTTCAGGAAGACCGGCGCTTCGTAATCGGGGGGAAACCCCGCTTCCCTGCGCTCCCGGAAGTACTCCGACACGGCCTTCGCCGAGGGAGAGGTGAGCACCACCTCCCGTTCGACCTTCCCCTTGCCCTTGACCCTGGCGGTAAGGTTCGTCAGGTCGAGGTCCTTCACGCTGAGCGCCGTAAGCTCGCTCACGCGGACGCCGGTTGCGTAGAGAAGCTCCAGAATCGCCTTGTCCCTCGCCCCCGAAAGCCCCTCCTCCCTCACGCTGTCGAGGAGCAGGAAAACCTCGTCCACGGGCATGAACTCCGGCAGCTTTTTCGGCAGCTTCGGCGAGGCCACCGTCTCCGCCGGGCTCGATCCCAGATGACCCTCCCTCACCAGATACTTGAAGAAGGATTTTATGGCGCAAAGGTTCCTCTGCATCGAGGATTTCATGTGCGTCAGGTGCATGGAGCCCACGTAGGCCCGCACGTCTCCCGGCTCGATCTTCGACCAGAGGGCGGCGCCCTTCTCCTCGCCCGAGGCCGTTTTCGCAGCGAAGGCTTCGAGGTCGCGCCGGTAGTTCCGCACCGTGTGCGCCGAGGCGTTCCGCTCATAGGTGAGGTGCGAGCAGAACTCCTCTATGAGGGGGTCGGTTCTGCGCACCGGATTTTCTTCGCCGCCGCTTTTCATCTACGCCCTCTTGATTTTCCGCCGAGGGGAAACAAGTAGTTTAACACACTTGCGCGGGGGTACAACACTTTTGGGTGAGGCTACTGGAAATCTGCCGCGAGTCCCGGCTTCCTCTTTCGGGGAATGGCTGCGCCGGGGGGCGGATGACGGGAGCTCAGGAGGGCAGGGAAGGGGGGCCTAGTTCAAAAAAGTTTGCGGTAATGCCGGAGTTTTTTATCCTCCCGACGGTCTCCGGGTGGCAGGTGAAGAGGATGGCCTGTCCGTCTCCGGCGTAGTCGGCGACGGCGCGCAGGGACGCTGCCGCCCTTGCCGGATCGAAGTTCACGAAAACGTCGTCGAGGATAAGGGGGAGGCGGCCTGTTTTTTCTCCGAAATCGTGGGCCAGAGCGAGGCGGAGGGAGAGGTAAAGCTCCTCTTTCGTCCCCCGGGAGAGCTGCCCGGTCAAAAGCCGTTCCCCGTCAAATTTTACAGCGGCCAGATCGGGCTTTTCCCCTTCCTGCGAGGGCAGAATCCGCATAAAGCGCCCGCCGGTTATCTGTGAAAGGATTTTGGAGGCTTTTTCGAGGACCGCCGGCTGCCTTTCCAGCGTGTATTTGTCCAGAGAGGCGCGGATGAGGCTCTTCGCGAGGGATAAAATTCGCCATCGCCGGGCACTGTCGAGGATTTCGGCTCTCAGGGACTCGATTTTCTGCGCAAGCCCGGCCATTTCGGAGGAAGATTCGATGCTCTCCATCTGTACGCTAATGCGTCCGAACCTTTGCCTCGCGTCGCCAAGAGCCGCTTCAAGCTCTCTTGTTTTTTCCTTCGTTTCGGCAAGCTCGATTTCCCACTGAACCTTCTGTCCCAGAGAAAGGGCGCTGAGAATGGCTTTAGCGGCTTCGCCTTCCCCCAGGCTTTCGGTAATCTGCGCCTCGCAGAGGGCCATTTCCTTTTTCAGGTCGCGCGCCTGCGCGTAAAGGGAGGCCGAAGCCCTGAACCCCTGCGCGTCGGCGGTTCCGGCGGAGACGAGCAGTTTGTCCAGCCTGTCTTGGGCTCCTGCGAACGCGGCGGACAGCCTTTCAAGCTCCTCCTCTTCTCCCCCAAGGGCGGACCGGAGGCGGTTTTTCTCTTCCAGCGCTTCTCTGGCCTCCGCAGCTTTCTCATACGCAAGCTCGATAGCGTCAAGGAGCGGTTCGCTGCGGTTTTGTGCGGCAAACCTCTCCCCGAGGGACGACAGGGTCTTTGCGGCCGCCTCTTCCCAGTCCGCCGACTCTTCGCGCAGCTTTTCGGCGTACCCGGCTTTAAGTTTTGCGTTTGCAAGGGCGTTTCTCGCCCTTTCGCCCTCGCGCAGAAGCTCCAGAAAGGTTGCAGGAGGGTAATCGCCTCCGCCGAGGGCGGAAGATTCTTCCTTCCAGTCTTCCGTCAGTCTGTCGAGAAGTTCTTCTGCGCTCGCCAGACCGGCTTTTGCGGCGTGAAGACCGGCCTCGCAGGCTTTAACTTCTCCAAAACGCCGGAGTTCGGCTTCGACGCGCTCGATTTCGCCCGGAGTGGGGAGGGGGGGTAGGCCGAAGAACGCGGCGGAAGCGGCCACCTGCTTTGCGAGGCGTTTTTTGTCGCGCGAGTTCAGGAAATAAAGCGTTGCCGCGGCGATCAGGAGCGCGGCCGCAGGGAAAGCGGCCAAAGGCGCAAGGGCTGCTCCGGCCGCAAGCGCGACGCCGAGAAGCGCGCAGATCAGTATAAAAGGCGGCGGCGGAGCGTCGCGCCGTTCGCGGGCTTGGCGGGCGGGTTCTTTCAGGTCCGCCAGCCTTATCAGCGCTTCCGGGGGGTCCTCGACGCTTATGGAGAGGGGAGGCAGCTTTTCGAGGCCGGTTTTCGCCTCGTCGAGACGCCGCTTTGCTTCGCGCGCGCTTTCCTCGGCGTGCCTGAATTTTTCCGCCCACTCGCGGGCCTTGTTTTCGGACTCGACGCCGAAGGCGAGGCGACCGAGTCTCTCCTCGTCCCAGCCCGCGCCGAGGCGGGCCAGCCCCGCTTTAGCCTCCCTGCCGGCCTTGTCCGCTTCCTCCGCTGCCGCCAGGGCGTTTTTGACTCTTTCGCGATGGACGGGTATCTGCGCGTTGAGAGGCCTCAGAACCGGTTCCGCGGCGGCGAGCCCGAGGTCCGGATCGAGCTGGCCGAGCTGTCTTCGCAGCTTTTCGGCATCCTCCTTCGCCCTGTCGAGGGAGTTGCGGGCATTTTCAACCGCGCTTTCCAGGGTGGCGAGAGTCTCAAGGCCGTTTTGGGGGAATACAGGCGGAGCGCCGAGGTTTGACAGCTCGACCCCGGCGGACTTCTTACGGCTGAACGGTCCCCAGAGGGCTACCAACAGCTCGAGCCGGGCCTTATCGTTGGTCAATATCTCTTTTTCGGCGGTCAATCTTTCGATTTCGACCCTGATCTCATCCGCCTGAATGACTTTTGCTGCGTACCCTTCGGCGTTTTCCTCAAGTTTTTTAAGCTCCGCTTCGAGCGCGCGGAGCTGGGAGAGCGCGTCATTGATCAGCCCGCCGGTTTTTGGCTTCAGGATGGCTTCCATCTCTTTTCTCAGCGAGGATTCGGCGTCTTTCGCCGAGGTCCCCGCCCCGCTCACGCCCGCGCTGAAGAGCTTGTCCCTGATCCTGTCTTTTCCCGCCCTGTCGTCGGCCGTCCTGTTTTCGCCCAGCACCTCGAACTCCGCCAGATCGCCTAAATCGAAGCCGAAGACGGCGCGGTAGCTCTTTTCGTCGAACTCGTGGAGGAGCTTTTTCAGCTCCTCTTCGGTGCCCGCGGTTCCGTCGGGGCGTGTTAGGGAGAAGTTGCTCTTGCCCGGCCTTCTGCTTACGGTCCACCTTTCGCCGCCGCTTTCCAGGAAAACCTTGCCGCCGTGCGCGCCGCCGTTGAGAGCCGGAAGGGGACCGCCCTGCCTGGCCCCCGGAAAGCCGAAGAGGACGCCGCGCAAAAAGGCGAGGAGGGTGGACTTTCCCGCCTCGTTCGGGCCGCAAAAGACGTTGAGCCCCGCTCCCAGGTTTTCCTCACGGTAGCCCGAAAAGACTCCGTAGCCGTCGATCTGCCAGCCGGTGATCTTCATTCGCCGGGCTCCGTCAGCTTTTCGAGGGCGAGATCGCGGGCGGCCAGCAGCTCGGCGAAAAGGTCCTCGCCTTCGGGGGCCGGGGGGGCGAATTTTCTCAATTGCGGCTGTTTACCGTAAAGGTCGCCCCAGCATTCTCTGGAGAAAGCCCCAAGCGCTTCCGCGTCACCTCCGAGGGTCTCGACGAGCCCGATCAGTTCCGCCTCGAAACCCTGCCTTTCCTTAAGCTCGGCTATGTCGATTACCGGAGTAACTTCGACGTCGATCCTGTTCCACCACAAGAGGGGCTCGCTCCCCGCCGCCTCTTCCCTCAATTGGGAAACCAGCTGATCGAGCTCTCCCTGCGCCGTCAGTTCCCCGTAAAGGGCAGTGGCTCCCTTTAAAACGGCTCTGAGGACGACCGGCCTGCCGCCCGCCTCTCTCAGCGCCTCCTCTTTGGCCTTTGAGAGAAGCGAAGAAAGAAAGAGAAGATCGTCTGAACCCTCAAGGGAAACTGTCTTTCTGCTCTGGCGGAGGCAATCGAGGGGGACGAAGTCGAGCTTCGTACTGCGCGCCGCGTCGACCTTCACCACGTAAGCGCCGCGCTCGCCGGTTTCCCTCGGCGAGAGGGCCTGAAGGTTGCCGGGGTAGACGACGGCCGGGTTTTCTTCGCTGATGACGGCGTGGGTGTGGACGTGGCCCAGCGCCCAGTAGTCGAGCCCGGAAGCCCTTAGCGTTTCCAGGGAGGAGGGGGCATAGGGCTGCTGTCCGTCCGCCTTTCCGACGGTAGCGTGGACGAGGCCGATCTGAAAAACATCTTCTTTCGCCCGCTTGAGGAGCGAGGCGAGATCGCCGGTCTCCTCTCGTTTTTTGTAGCTGACTCCGTGAACGAGGGCGAGTTTTTCGCCGTCCCTTTCGACCGGGACTGTCGCAGGCTCCGGCCCGAAAACAGTTACGTTGGGACCGAAGCCGTTCTTTGCCCGCCATTTGTTCAGGAGCTCTTTATAGAGAGGGTCGTGGTTTCCGAGGACGATAAAGACCCGTATCCCCGCCTTGTCCAGCCGTCCGAACCCCCTTTGCAGCGCCAGCGCGGCGCGGATTCCGTGCTCCGGCCCGTCGAAGAGGTCTCCCGCGATAAGCAGAAAGGCGGCTTTTTCGCTGAGGCAAAGCTCTATGAGCGAGTCGAACGCCCTCAGGGTCGCATCGCGCAGGAGCGCCGCCACCTCGGGGTTTTTGGCCAAGACCCCCTTGAAGGGAGTGTCGAGATGCAGGTCGGCGGCATGTATGAAGGTAAAGGGGGTAGTCATAATAGGTGATTGTACACATCGGCGCAGTTTCACTCAACTTCTTGACGGCGCGTAGCGTACCCGCGACAATACATCCGCCTGTAAAATCTGAAACGGAGCAAAAATGCCGACGATAGAAGACGTAAGACTTTTCCTTTCTTCAAAGGGGATAGAGGTGCTGGAGTTCGCCGAGCCCACCCCCACCTCCGAGACCGCCGCCCTCGCGGTGGGGTGCGCGGTGGGGCAGATAGCGAAGACGGTGCTCTTCATCGTCGGCGAAAAGCCCGTCGCGGTGGTGACTTCGGGAGACCTGCGGGTGAAGGGGTCGGCCCTCAAGAGGGCGCTCGGGCTATCGGGCAAGGTCCGCCTCCCCGGCGAGGAGGAGGTCTTCGCCCATACCGGGTACAGGCCGGGAGGCGTCTGCCCCTTTCTCCTTCCGAAGGAGCTTGCCCTCGTCGTCGATTCCTCCATGCGCCGTTTCGGGGTGGTTTACGCCGCCGCCGGCAACGACCACAGCGCCGTTCCGGTCACGGTAGAAAAGCTTCTCGAAGTCACCCACGGCGTCGAAGCCGATGTGTGCGCTTGAGGGGCCGGGGCTATCGTGGTAATTTGGTTTAACCGGGCTGAGGTTTAGTTCCCGGCTTGCGAGGTTTTGGAGAGAGAAATGCTCATCGTGATGGAGCACCACGCGACGCCGGAGCAGCTAAAGACGCTGGTCGCGGCGATAGAGGCGCAGGGCTATAAGGCGCAGCCGATACCGGGGGGCGACCGCGTAGCCGTAGGCGTCCTCGGCAACCACGGCTACGTGGACGAAACTCCCTTTCGCGGCCTCGGCGGGGTGAGGGATTTTATCCACGTCACCAAGCCCTACAAGCTCGTCAGCAGGGATTTTCACCCCGAAGACACCGTCGTAAACGTCGGGGGGGTGAAGATTGGGTGGGGGGAGGAGCCGGTGATAATCGCCGGTCCCTGCGCCATCGAGAGCAGAGAGCAGCTCTTCTCGGCGGCGAAGACCGCTAAGGCTAACGGCGCTTCCATAGTCAGGGGAGGCGCGTTCAAGCCCCGCACCGGCCCCCACACCTTTCAGGGTCTCGGCTACGAGGGCATAAAAATGCTCGGCGAGGTCAAAAAAGAGCTGGGGATTCCGGTAATCACCGAGGTGATGAGGATAGACCAGCTCGAAACCGTCGCCGGATACGTCGATTGCCTACAGATAGGCGCCCGCAACATGCAGAATTTCGACCTCCTGAAGGAGGCCGCCAGGATTAAAAAGCCGATTCTCTTAAAGCGCGGGATGAGCGCGACCCTCGAAGAGTTTCTGGCCGCCGCCGAGTATCTGGTCGCGGGGGGGAACGATCAGGTCATACTTTGCGAGCGCGGGATTCGCACCTTCGAGCGGGCGCTTCGCAACACCCTCGATCTCGGCGTCGTCCCTTACCTGAAAAAGATAACCCACCTGCCGGTGATGGTCGATCCCAGCCACGCCATCGGCATCCGCGAGATAATACCGGTAATCGCCAAGGCCGCCATAGTGGTAGGGGCGGCGGGGGTGATGGTGGAGATGCACCCGGAGCCCGCCCGCGCCCTCTGCGACGGGCCGCAGTCGCTTCCCCCCGAGGGTTTCGCGGCAATGATGAAGGAGATAAAGGCGCTCAAATCCGCGCTTGCGAGTTTCTGACAGGGAAGTAAACCAAAAGACAAAAGGAGGCTTGAGATGAGAAAAAAGATAGCCATAACGGCTTTTGCGGCGCTTTTGACGCCGATAGCCGCCAGCGCGCTTGAAGTGGGCGTTCAGGGGATCTACTGGATGCCCAAGTTCAGCGCGGATCTCGAAATCGACGGCGGGACCAAGTTCAGCGCCACCGACGACTTCGGCGTCGACGACGATCAGGGCATTCCCGGCGTCCGCGCCTTTTTCGGCATCGGCGACCACCACATAAGCGTGAGCGGACAGGCCGCCACCTACGACGGTACCAAGACCATCTCCGAAGACATCTCCTGGGGCGATACGGTTATCGTCAGCGCCGGGCAGAAGGGCTCCTTCACCTACGACTACACCATGATCGACGCGACCTACCAGTACGACCTCATCGACCTCGAAAACGTGGCCGCCGGTTTCTCGCTCGGCCCGGTATTCAACCTCAAGTACCTGGACGGCACGGTCGAGATAGAAAACGAGACCGTCGCCGCCAAAGAAACGCAGGATTTCACCGCGCCGATTCCGATGGTGGGCCTCGGCCTCCACGTCGGCATACTCCTCGACCTTCTCGAAGCCAGGGCGCAGGTCGCCGGTATAGGCTACGGCGGAAACAGGGTGCTCGACGGCCTCGCCGAGATATCCTTCACGCCCTTCCCCTTCCTTGACATAAGCGCCGGTTATCGCATGATGAGCGTCAACATCGATTACAGCGATGTGAAGCTGGAGCTTTCGCAGAGGGGGCCGTATGCGGGGGTAACTCTCTCCTTCTGAGGAAAAACCGGCGCATCCTTTTCGCCCCCGGCGTCGTCATGTCCTCGCTTAAGGGCTCGCCGTAGCGCTGCTACTGCCTCGCCCTCTCGCTGCGGGATTCCTCGCCGGGAACGAAAAACCGCGCCGGGCTTTAAAAGCGAAGGGAAAACTCCTCGCCCGGCGGCAAAATCCTGCGCCGTTTGAAAAAAAGAAAAAGTAAAAAGAAAGGGCCGTCCATTTCGGGGCGGCCCTTTTTTCGTCTGGTGCTAGTTATCTTCTTTTTTCATGCGCATGAACACGTCTTGCGGCCATTTTGCAGCCTCTATCAAAGCCCCGCTGCTTTTCATAACCTGAGTGGTCTCGGGCGCATAGCCGGGCTTTACGAACTTAAGAATTACCTGCTTTGTCTCCAGTCCGAAACCCTGGAGCCAGCCCATCAGTTTGTCGAAATCGTAGTAGAAGGGCGTATTGCCTATCGGCTCGTCTTTCCCTTCGACGAATACTGTAGCGCCTGTAGGCTCCGACCTGATTGCGGTTGTCGTTTTCGAGCATCCGGCAAACATCATAAGCGCTAAAACGCAGACAAGAAACAACCTCGCCTTTTTCATAAACTCGCTCCTTTCAATGATTTGGAGTGGTGGCTTTATGTCGTGGTGCGTAAGAGATAATAAGGTGCTGGAAATAAAGAAGTCTACAGCCTATGAGTAGCAATAATGCTACTCATAGGCTGTAGACTCATAGGCGGTATTGCCCTGAAATCGTTCGCATGGCGAACAAGAAAGAGTTGCTTGCTTTCGGGGATACTCTGCGCCGTCTCAGATATGAGGCGGGGTTTTCTCAGGAGAAGCTCGCCGAGCTTTCCGGAATCCACAGGACCTACGTGGGGAGCGTCGAGCGGGGCGAGCGAAACGTCGCCCTTTTGAACATAATCAAACTGGCTCGCGCTCTCGGGGTGCCTCCCGCCAGACTCCTTGATGGGAACGAATAAATAATATTGAGTGAAAATATAAAGGGCTGTCCATCACTGGGCGGCCCTTTTGCATGCCCTGATTCCTGTATCCCGTAAGTTCTTGTAATCGCCGGATAAAAAATCGTTTTTTCTGCGCCGCGTGAACCCGTCTGAGTTTTACAATCGGGAAATCACTCCTTTGAGTGAGGCAAAAGGCGACAACGCGGTGTAAAAGGAGAAATGAAATGGGATTTTTAAGCGGAATACGGGACAAGGTTATAGACTTTTTTGACGGGGCTGGCGGAAACGATAAAAAAAATAACAGCGGCAAGCGGATTGCCCCCACGAAAGTTCCGAAAAGCCCCCCGGCCCCTGAAAAAAATCACACTCCTACTATCGGCGGCCTTAAAGTGGCGCAAAGGGACTACCCGGACAAAGACAAATATTTAACCGATAAGGAGAGAAATAAAATAATAGAGCAGGCGAAACAGTGGGACAAAACTCCTTACCCTAAGGGCGAAAAATATTCCGGAGCAAATGCTGTTAAAGGGAAAGGTGCTGATTGTTCCGGTTCCACATGCGCGATATACGAGGCCGCAGGATTTCCATATGAATACAAGTATGCAAACCCGAATAAAGGCCCTAAAAACTTTACCACCACCAAAGAATTCGAGAATATACCGGACGGGGTTTCGCCAAGAGCGGGTGACGTGGGCTGGTACGGGAATAAAAGCGGAGGCCACATGGTTATTTACGACCCCAAAGCGCCAAAAACCAAAAACGGCATGACCGGGGACAGTTGGAGTGCAAGAAGGCCCGGGGTTGATTACGGTCCTGCGAACACCAAGATGTTCGAGAGTCAATATGGAAAGCCGGTCTGGTTTCGGTACGTGAAAAAACCCGGGAAAAAGGAACCATGAGAGCTTTTTTTGCAGGTGTGCTTTGGGTGCTTTTGTCGGCCTCCGCCATTGCCGCCGATTTACCCGAGTTGGTGTGGTCGCAAAACAAGGCGTCCCGCGGAGACGGGAACGTTTACGATTTGATGCTTCTTGG
Source organism: bacterium (assembly GCA_004322275.1). NCBI lineage: Bacteria > bacterium. The sequence goes on along the minus strand of SCTA01000018.1, from coordinate 75,776 downwards.
AGATGCACTCTACATGCATACGGAATTCATCAGCGAAGCCGATGAAATTTCAAACACGATTTTGGTAGTAAATGCATTTAGCGGCAAAGAAGTTCTAAAGGCGGCATCCGGGCGGAAAGTGCTGACTCCCGCCAGGTTTGGAGATATATTGTGCGTTGAGGACCAAAAGACTTTTTACAAGGGGGACGGGGGAATAGATAAAGAAGTAATCGCCTTGCGTTACTTCGATCTTTCAAAAGGGGCCGAGCTTTTCTCTCAGAATGTTCCCAAGGACGTGAAGGTGGCTTACGACAAATATCCGCCGAGGGACAAAAGGGTAAAGAGCGACCTTCCCCGCCGGGTCGGCGGCCTCTCCTGGGAGGGAAACACCGTTTACGACTACGGAGGGGACGGCGGTTTCGTCTGGGTGCACGAGGCGTTTACCGGCAAAAAGTACTGGGAGCGCGAGCTTGGCGGGATCATAGACGCAGACCCGATTTTGGCGGACGGAGTTTTGTACGTCGGCGACGGGTCTTACCTGTGGGCGCTGGACGCTAAGACCGGCGAGGATATCGGAAAGAAAAAGTTCAGCGATGGCTGGATAGAAAGAGAGCCCGCCATAACTGGCGATTCGATTTACGTGACCGACACGGTCGAACCGAGGGAATACGGCGATTTTCTGCCAAAGGTGCCCAGATACCGCCTATACAAACTCGACAAAAAGACGTGGAAGGAGCTTTGGCGATTCGAGGCGGAGGTGATGACCGGGCCGGTGGTGGAGAATGATAGGGTTTACTTCGGGAGCTGGGACAACAATCTTTACGCGCTCGACGCGAATACAGGCAAAGAGACCTGGCGGTTCAGGGCCGACGGCGAGATAAACGAAACCCCCGTTATTTCCGGCTCCATGCTTTACTTCACTACCGGCAAGACCGTTTATGCCCTGAAGATAAGATGAACCGTGCTGATGGAATAAGAAAGGGCCGCCCAGTGTTGGACGGCCCTTTTGTCGTTCCGGTTAGGAATTATTTCTTGGGTTCTTCCGCGACTGCTCCGGCGGGTTTCAACGCCTTTTCGGGGAAGAAGGCTACGTTGTAGTCGATTTCGGCTTTTTCGCGAAGCTGCTTCATATGGTCGGCGAGAACCTGCTCGCGCTTGGCGGGCAGAAGCTCCTGCCGTATCTTTTCCCTCTCCGATTCCAGATTCCCCATGTTGGGCATGGAGATGCTGGAGATGCGGAAGGCGTAGGCCGCTTCGCCTATCTCGAAGCCGTCCTGCGGCACGAAGCCGGGGGAGAGGTTCGCGAAAAGGGCGTCTTTGGCCTCCTGTGAGGCGCCGAGCGGCTGTATCGAATCGCTCTTTTTGTTGAAGGGCTGGGTGGCGAGGGAGGTGTATCTCCCGGCGGCCACGGCCGAACCCCAGTTGCCGCCCTTCGCGGACTGTGCGAACCTCCTGGCTGCTTCTTTGGCCAGCCTTTTTGCCTCCACCTTCGCCCACTCGGCCTTCACCTGCTCGCGTATCCTGGCGAGGGGAGGTATTTCGCTCGGCTGGGCGACGGCAATAGCGACGAGGTAGACCCCTTCATTGCCTTCCACAACCTCGCCCGAAGCGCTCGGGGAGAGGGCGAAGAGGGCTTCGAGGAATTTCTTTTCCTGCGGGACGGCGGGATGCGGCTCGCCCTGCGCGACAAGCGGCGTTACCGAGGGGGAGAGCTTTTCCCAGGAGGTCTTCTTGTCCTCGATGTCCATAAGGAGGTTGTCCGCGGCCTTGAAAGCCAGCTCGCGGGCCTTTTCGCGCCTGACGATGACGGCAAGTTCGTCCTTCACCTCGGCGAGAGGCTTCTGACGCTTGAGATTTTCATCGTAGAAGAGGGCGGCGCGCGCCTGATATTCCTGTTCGAGCTGTTTGTCGGGGACCGAAACCTCGGCCATGAATTTCGTGGAGGGCAGAAAAACGTACTTGGCGCTTCTCTTTTCCTGGGTCCTGAACAACTCCCCTTCGGTCTTCAGGAATTCGGCGAGCTTTTCGTCGGTGGCGAAGGCGGAGGAGATGAAATTTTCAGGCTTGAAGGCCACGTAGTCGGCAGTAATCTGTGTGTTGCGGTTCCGAAATTCCTCCTCCACCTCCGCGTCGGAGACTGCGGCGGAATTCTTTACCGCATCCTGCGCCTTGGTGAGGAGCAGTTCTTCCCTGCGCTCGGCCTTGTACTGGTCGTGGGTGTAGTTGTTGGCCCTGAGGATAGCCATGTAGCGGTCCTGGCTGAAAGCGCCGTTTTCCGCGAAGGCGGGCTGGCTCTTTATCGCCGCGTTCAGTTCCTCTTCGGTCACCTTGATTCCCATCTCGCCGGCGGTCTTCAAAAGGAGGACGCGGTCGATGAGGAGGTCGAGGGCGCGGTCCTTGAGGCCGAGCTGGTCGAAAAGCTCCTGCGGGATCTGGTCCCCGAAATTCTTCCGGTAGAAGGATTCGAGCCTTCTGTAGGAGTCGGTGTACTGTTCGGCGGTTATTCCGGCGCCGTTGACCGTCACCGCGTATGTTTTCTTCGTGTCGCGGAAGGTGCCGTAGCCGAAGTAGAAGGCGAAGACGAATATAATCAGCCCCAGTATGACCTGGAAGACGCGGTTTCTCGCGTTTTTACGGATCGCTGCAAGCATCTTTGGGCTCCAAAATCAATGTTGTGTCAAAGCTTTTCAAAGGCGGTTACGCTACACTGAAAGGCCGCGAAAATCAAGAGATGCGAAACCATACTTTGTGTGCTAAATCTACCTCGTAGGAAAGTCTGGATTTTCCGGCAGGGTCCATTTTGAAAGGAGACGATATGCGTTTCGGGAAAGCGTTGTTGACCGCTGTGATTTTGACCTTTTTCGCCATGCCTCTGCAGGGCGTCGCCCACGCCTCGGGCTCGGGAGGACTGGCCCAGCCCTTTTCCAAGGGCTCGGGCATGTTCGGGGTGACGATGGGCTATTCCCAGAAAGATCTTCACGACGCCCCGGAAGCCCAGAGCCGCAAGCTTTTCTTCAAGGGCGGCTTCGGTTTCGGCGGAGGCTTCGACGGCTACGCCTACCTGGGCTTTTCCGACCTCAAATATGACGAATCCTCCTTTTCCGGCTCTCTGGGCGAACTAATCGGCCTTGGGATGCGCTACGGCGGGTTCCTCATAGGGGAAGGGCCCGCGAGGATGGTAATAGACCTCCAGTGGGAATATTTCGGCAGCGAGGACGGCGACCGGAAGGCGACCGTCGATACGAAGCACGTCGCGGCCTATATAGTCCGGGAATTCGGCGCTGCCGGAAAGATAGGATACTTTTATCCGTACGCGGGCCTTAGGTACTCCGACGCCCATTACTCGAACGACGACTGGAGGGATTACGACGAGAATCACAATCTCGGCTTTTTCGGCGGGGCCGATTATTTCGTTAACCCGAACGTCTTCTTCTCGGGCGAGATGCATATCTTCGACGAGGAATCGATTTCCCTGACCGCCGGATACCGGTTCTAAGACTCCGGGCGTTCCGTTTTAAATTCGGACAAGGCGGTTCTAAAACAGTTTGAAAATTTGCATAGAACCGCTCGGCGCAAAGCCCCGGGCAGTCCCGTAACCGCTTGTTGTTTAAACGGAAAATCGCCCGTAAAAGTTTGTACAATTTGTGCTTGACACGTCGTTTTGCGGCGGCGTATTCTGGCGAAGCTTTTCCCCTCGGTAACAGCGTTTGACAACCTCGTTTTTATGATTGGGCCCGGTTTTTCGCGGCCCTCTTGACCCAGGTGCGGGAGCCGGATTCCGGACGCCTGCCGGGGGTCTCGGATTCAAGGGGATGGCAAGGAGATTTGGGGTTTTTTCCCGCCGGGGTTCCCCTTCCTCCGGGTTTATCATTCACGACAGGAACGGCTGAACCGGCTACTTACCGCGGCGCCGTTTCTTTCGCCTTGTAAATTGTAACCGGGCCTAGACTCCAAGATTGCAACGGCCCAGAACCGGGTTTCCAGGGAGGATTAAACATGGCAAAGCTTAAGCCCAAGAACGTCCCGTCGGACCTTGAGATCGCCCAGAAGCACAAGATGCTCCATATCCGCGACATCGCGGAGAAGGCGGGCCTCCTCGAAGATGAAATCGAGTACTACGGCAAGTACAAGGCGAAGATCGATTTTGAAGCAGTACTCAAGCGCCTCTCCAAGAAGCCCGACGGCAAGCTGATCGACGTCACGGCCTGCACCCCCACCCCCCTCGGCGAGGGCAAGACCGTCACCTCCGTCGGCCTCAACGAAGGTCTCAACAAGATCGGCGTCAATTCGATGCTCTGCCTCCGCCAGCCCAGCCTCGGGCCGGTATTCGGCATCAAGGGCGGCGCGGCGGGCGGCGGCTACTCCCAGATTGTCCCGATGGAGGATCTCAACCTCCACTTCACCGGCGACATCCATGCCGTCTCCATCGCCCACAACCTCTGTTCCGCCGCCCTGGAGACCTCGCTTCTCCTCGGCAACCCCCTCAACATCGATCCCCATACGGTCCAGTGGCGCAGAGTCGTCGACCTTAACGACCGCTCGCTCCGCTCGATCGTCGTCGGCCTCGGCGGCAAGCTCAACGGCGTTCCCCGCGAGACCGGCTTCGACATCTCGGTCGCCTCCGAAGTCATGGCGATTCTGGCCCTCGCCACGGACCTCAAGGACCTTCGCAAGCGCCTCGGCAGAATCCTCCTCGGCTACACCTACGACGGCAAGCCCGTTACCACCGAGGACCTGAAGGTCGCCGGCTCGATGACCGTTCTCATGAAGGACGCCCTCAAGCCCAACCTGATTCAGTCCCTCGAAGGCAACCCCACGATCATCCACGCCGGCCCCTTCGCGAACATCGCCCACGGCAACAACTCCATCATAGCCAACCGCGTGGGCCTCAAGCTCCGCGACTACGTCGTGACCGAGTCCGGTTTCGCGGCCGACATGGGCGCCGAGAAGTTCATGAACATCACCTGCCGCTACGGCAAGTTCAAGCCCAACTGCGTAGTCGTCACCTGCACCGTGCGCGCCCTCAAGATGCATGGCATGCCCGCGGGCGAAGCCTCAAAGATGACGCCCAAGCAGTTGGCCGAATACCTCAAGCAGCCGAACGCCGCCTACCTCGAAAGGGGCCTGGAGAACCTCGCCAAGCACATCGAGAACATGAAGAAGTTCGGCATCCCGGTCGTCAACACCGTCAACCGCTTCGCCTTCGACACCGACGAAGAGGTCAAGATCATCCAGGCCGGTGCGGAAGCCTCCGGCGCCAGCGCCTCCGTTCCGATCGAAGTGTGGATGCACGGCGGAGCCGGCGCGACCGAAGCGGCCCAAGAAGTCGTCAAGGCCTGCAACGAGCCTTCCAACTTCAAGTTCCTCTACCCCGACAGCTGGTCGATCAAGCAGAAGATCGAAATCATCGCCAAGGAGATCTACGGCGCGGACGGCGTCAACTACCTCCCCGAGGCCGAAGACAAGATCAAGAAGTTCACCGAGATGGGCTACGCCACACTGCCGATCTGCATGGCCAAGACCCACCTCTCCCTCTCCGCCGACCCGACCCTCAAGGGCCGCCCGAAGGGGTTCACCATCACCGTCCGCGAAATTCGCGCGAGCCTCGGCGCCGGTTTTCTCTATCCGCTGCTCGGCGAAATGCGCACCATGCCCGGTCTCTCCGCCGACCCGGCTTACAAGTATATCGACGTAGACGACAAGGGCCTCATCAAGGGTCTGTTCTAAGTCATAAAGCAGTAAGGTCGCAGTTTTGACTGGCGCGGGGCGGCAGGGTGCCGCCCCGCGTAACCTCCCCTGCGGGAGTTTTTATAAGTGCCCAAAACGAAGCACACCGTGCGGTTCATGCCGGACGGTGTTTCGGTTGACGTATTCGCGGAAGCTGAGAACCTCCTTCGGGTAGCTCTGGTGGCGGGGGTTCACGTCAACGCCTCCTGCGGAGGGTCCGGGACCTGCGGCAAGTGCAAGGTCAAGATCCTTGAAGGCGAATACGAAGCCGACAGGTCGGCGAAAATATCGGACGAGCAGTGGGAGGAGGGTTATCGCCTCGCCTGCCGGACGCGCGTAACAGGCGATCTCGTCGTAGAGGTGCCCATAGAATCCCGCCATGAAAAGGGCGTTTTGGCGAGGCTCAGGGGGACGGGCCAGGACCATGTCCTTGCGGAGAAGCACTGGGGAGCGGAGTACGAGACGGTTCCGCCGGAACCGCTCGTCAGAAAGTACTTCCTGGAGCTTACGCCCCCTTCGGAGGGTGACAACATCTCCGACATGGGGCGCCTCGCGCAGGCGCTGAAGCGGGATTACAGGATTGATCAGGTCTTGGGTGAGATGGAGATGATACGCTCTCTCCCCAAAGTCCTGAGAGAAGGCGAGTGGAAGGTTACCGCGACGGTCCTTACCGGACGGTGCGGAAACCGGATACTCCGGGTCGAGCCCGGAGACACCAGAAAAAACGCCTACGCTCTCGCGGTTGACATCGGCACGACGACCATCCACGCGCAGCTCGTCAACGCCTTCACCGGAGAGAAGCTGGCGAAGGCCGCCGAATACAACGCGCAGATGTCGATGGGCGAGGACGTTATCACCCGCATCGTCCACGCGATAAAGCCGGGCGGGCTGGAGATTCTCCAGAAGCGCGCGGTAAAGACCGTCAACGAGGTTTTAAAAGAGGTCTTTGACAAAACGGGAGTTTTGCGAGAGGAGGTCACCCACCTCGTACTCGGCGGAAATACCACGATGACGCAGCTTATACTGGGCATCTACCCCAGGTACATCAGGGAGGCCCCCTACGTCCCGGCGGCGAATCTCTTCCCGGTCTTCCCCGCCTCGGAACTGGGAATCGAGCTCACCCCGAGGACTCTGGCTTACGCCATGCCCTGCGTCGCCTCCTACGTCGGCGGCGACATAACCGCCGGGGTGCTGGCCACCCAGATGCACCTCCACGACGAGCTTACCCTCTTCATGGACGTGGGCACCAACGGGGAGATAGTCATAGGGAACAAGGACTGGATGGTCTCGGCCTCCGCCTCCGCCGGGCCCGCCTTCGAGGGCGGCGGCGTGAAGTTCGGAATGAGAGCCTCCTACGGCGCGATAGAGCAGGTCAGGATAAACCCCCTGGATCTCGAGCCGATGTTCATGACCATAGGCCAGCAAAAACCCAAGGGTATATGCGGCTCCGGAATGATCGACTGCATAGCGGAGCTTCAGCAGTGCGGCCTCATCTCCCAGAACGGGAAATTCAACCGCGAGCTCTCCGGCGTGACCTGGAGAATCCGCGAGGGGGAAGGGGGCTGGGAATACGTCCTCTGCAAGGCGGAGGACAGCCAGCTCGAAGAGGACCTGACGATAACCGAGCCGGATATCGACAACCTCATAAGGACCAAAGCCTCGATTTACGCCGCCTGCTCGGTGCTTTTAAAATCGGTCGGGCTGCACTTCGGCGACGTTCAGAAGATAATAATCGCCGGCGGCTTCGGGCAGTACATAGACGTTGAGAAGGCTATGACGATAGGCCTTCTGCCGGAGGTCGAGCCCTCCAAGGTCAGCTACGGCGGAAACACCAGCCTTGAAGGTTGCAGGATAGCCTGCCTCTGGTCGGGCAAGGTGGCCGAGGCGGAGCAGATAGGTTCGATGATTACGAACATCGAGCTCTCCGTATCGAGAATTTACATGGAAGAATACGTGGCGGCGCTTTTTCTCCCCCACACGAGGATGGAAGAGTTTCCGCTGCGGGCGAAAAAACTGGAGGAGACAAACAAACTCCTCGGCGAGATCCGGCGGGCGCACCCGCAGGAGAATCCATAAGGAGGTTGTTGAAAAGTCGCAGCAGTTTTTCAACAACCTGAAAAAAGAAAGGTTTTAAAGATCTTGAGTTTCAATATAGCAGTAGCCGGCAAAGGCGGCACCGGAAAGACCACCGTCACCGGCCTCATCATCCGCCACCTTATCGGCCTTAAGAACGGCAGGATTCTGGCGGTAGACGCCGACGCGAACATGAACCTGAACGAGGTTCTCGGCATAGGGGTGCATCAGACGGTAGGCCAGATACGCGAAGGGCTCGGCGCCACTCCCGCCGGGATGACCAAGGACGCCTACATAAACTACCGTACCCAGGAGTGCCTGATAGAGGGCGAGGGGTACGACCTCATATGCATGGGGCGGCCCGAGGGGCCGGGCTGTTACTGCTACGCCAACACCCTTTGCAAAAAATACGTCGACGAGATGGCGGACAACTACAAGTACGTCGTCCTCGACAACGAAGCGGGGATGGAGCACCTGAGCCGCCGGACGACACACAACATGAATCTCATGTTCGCCGTCACCGACTCCTCGGTAAGGGGGATACAGGCGGCGGGGCGCATCAGGGACCTCGTCGGGGAGTTGAAGCTCAAGATCGGGAAGATAGCCCTCATCATCAACAGGGTTCCCGGCGAACTCGAAGAAGCGACCAAAAAAGAGATTGAAAAGATCGGCCTCGAACTGGCCGGGGTCATCCCGAACGACCCGAACGTCTACAGATACGATCTCGAAGGCAAGGCCACCTTCCTTCTGCCGGACGATTCCCCGGCGGTTGTGGCGGTGGGGAAGATTATGGACAAATACCTGAATGTGGAGGGGCCGCAAAAATAGCGGCTCCGACGTTTTTTTACTTGACCGTTTGGCAAAAATTTAAAGCCGACGGATGAAAGGAGAGAGCACCATGGCATTTGAAATTCCCAAAGACTCCTACGCCGGGTCCATCAGAGAGATCGCCGTGGGGAGTGGTGGCAAGGCGTTGAAGGTGGGCGGCCAGAACGTAATGCCCCTGTGCAATTTCGAGGGGACCGTTCCGAACCGCGCGCTGGTGGCGATGGAAGTCTTCGACAAGGCCGCCATCACCGCCAACTGGGCCGAAGAAGCGAAGGCCCCCTTCGCCGACGTCATCGGAGACCCCGTAGCATGGGCGAAAAAGAACATCGAGAAGAACGGGGCGGACCTCATATGTCTGCAACTGGCTTCCTGCGACCCCAACGGCCTCAACACCAGCACCGCCGAGGCGGTCGAAACCGTCAAGAAAGTCGCCGGAGCCATCAACGTCCCCCTCATCGTCTGGGGCTGCGAGAACAGCGAAAAGGACGCGGAACTCCTTTCCGCCGTCGCCGAAGCCTGCGAGGGCATGAACCTCGTCCTCGGCCCCGCGGTCGAAGACAACTACAAGAAGATCGGCGGCGCGGTCATCGCTTACGGCCACACGCTTGTCGCCCAGACCCCGATCGACGTCAACATGGCCAAGCAGCTCAACATCCTGCTCGGCAACCTCGGCGTCAAGAACGACAAGCTGATAATGGATCCCTCAACCGGCGCCCTCGGCTACGGCATCGAGTACTCCTACTCGGTCATCGAGCGCATGCGCCTCACCGGCCTCAAACAGGGCGACGACAAGATGCAGCTTCCCGTCATCTGCGACGTGGCCAAGTACGCATGGAAGACCCGCGAGGCCAACATCAGCGAAAAAGACGAGCCCACCTTCGGCAACATCGCCAAGCGCGGCGTCCTCTGGGAAATCATCACTGCGACCGACCTCCTCGCGGCCGGAGCGGACATCCTGATCCTGCGTCACCCCGAAACGGTGCGCGTAATTAAAAAAGTCATCAACGACGTTATGGCTTAAGGCCGGCGTCGAAAATCCCCTCCAGGGAGGTTAAAAGGATATGGCGAACTTGCGTGAAATCAAGGACATCACAATATGTGAGTCCACAACGGAAATGCTAATCAAGGGGCGGGCGGACAACGTATCCACCGCGTTCGACCGCGCCGACGACATCAAACCCTGTCCGATCGGCGCGCTGCAGGCCTGCTGCAAGCACTGTTTCATGGGTCCCTGCCGTCTTTCGAGCAAGGCGCCTTACGAGAAGGTGGGCGTCTGCGGCGCCAACATCGACGTTTTCCAGGCCCGCGGCTTCGGCCGCATCGTCGCAGCCGGCACCGCCGCTCACTCCGACCACGGTCGCGAGATGTCCGAGCTCTTCCTCTCCGTTGCGAAGGGCGAAAATTCCGACTATTCGATTACCGACGTGCCCAAGCTCATGAGCATGGCAAAGGACATGGGAGTGGCCACCGAAGGCCGCGAGCAAAAAGACATCGCGATCGAGCTCGGCGAGAAGTGCCTCGCCCAGTTCGGCCAGCAGCACGGCTACCTCAAGCTTCTCGACCGCGCCCCCAAGAAGCGCTTCCAGAAGTGGCAGGATCTGAACATTCTCCCCCGCGGCGTCGATCGCGAAGTCGTCGAAATGATGCACCGCACCCACATGGGCGTTGACCAGGACTACAAGAACCTGGTTCTGGGCGCTGCCCGCTGCGCTCTGGCCGACGGCTGGGGCGGCTCCATGATCTCCACGGGCCTTTCCGACATAATGTTCGGCACCCCCAAGCCGATAGAGGCCACGGTTGACCTCGGCGTCCTCGAAAAGAACATGGTCAACATCGTGGTGCACGGCCACGAACCCCATATGCTCGACATGGTCTGCCGCCTTTCCACCGACCCCGAAATGGTCGCCAAGGCCAAGGCCGTCGGCGCGGAGGGCATCAACGTGGTCGGCATGTGCTGCTCCGGCAACGAGCAGCTCGTCCGCCGCGGTATTCCGCACGCGGGTAACTTCATGCAGTGCGACTCCGCCATCATCACCGGCGCCGTCGATGCCATGTTCGTGGACGTGCAGTGCATCCAGATGGGCCTCGTGCCGCTCTCCAAGTGCTACCACACCAAGTTCATTACCACCAACTACCGCTGCAAGATCGAAGGCGCGGAGCACGTCGAGTTCCACGGCGAGCACGGCGCCCGCGAGGCCGGGGTAGAGCTGGTCACGAAGGCCGTCGAAAACTTCAAGAATCGCGGCGTGGTCCAGATACCCTCGAAGAAGACCAAGATGATCGGCGGTTTTTCGCACGAAGCGATCAACTACATGCTCGGCGGCTCCTTCCGCGGTTCCTACACCCCGCTCAACGACAACATCATCAACGGCAAGATACGCGGCGTAGCCGGCGTCGTCGGCTGCAACAACCCGCGCGTCAAGCATGACTGGGTCCATGCCGAACTGGTCAAGGAACTCCTCCGCAACGACGTACTCGTCGTCCAGACGGGATGCTCCGCGATCGCGATGGCCAAGCTCGGCTTCATGCAGCCCGAGGCGGCCCTCAAGTACTGCGGCCCCGGCCTCCGGGAAGTATGCGCGGCCGTCGGCATGCCGCCCGTCCTCCACTCCGGCGCCTGCGTAGACAACAGCCGCATCCTCGAAGCGGTCTGCGAAATGGTTCGCGCCGGCGGTCTCGGCGACGACATCTCCGACCTTCCCGTCGCCGGAGCGGCTCCCGAGTACATGAGCGAAAAGGCTATCGCCATCGGTCATTACTTCGTGGCCAGCGGCGTCTTCACCGTCTTTGGCGTAACCTTCCCCGTCACCGAGGGAACCAAGTTCGCCGACTACATCTTCAACGGCATCGAGCAGGACCTCGGCGGCAAATGGGCCTTTGAGACGGACCCCTACAAGATGGCCCAGCTCATGATCGACCACATTGACAGCAAGCGCCAGGCGCTCGGAATCCATGTCCAGAAAGAGCGCGTGCTCTTCGACATGGAAGCCCGCCGCCAGCTCTAAGGGACCAGGGAGGCCTAAGATATGTCTAAAATCATCCTTTCAGGAGTTATCCGCGGGGCGCACGAAATCTATGCCCGCGTGGAAAAGAAAGTTAACGACGCCATCGCGAAGTACGGCGCGGAAAAGGAAGTCAAACTTCCCAACACCGCTTACTACCTGCCGGTCATCTACGGCATACTCGGCATGAAGGTCGAAAAGCTCGGCGACATGCTCCCGGTGCTTGCGAAGTGCAAATCCCTGCTTCCGCCCAAGGTCGCGGAAAACCTCTGGGTGCCCTACCTTGGCCACGGCCTCGACGCGGGCATGCAGACCCTCTTCTGCTTCGACATGGAAGAGGCTCTCAAGTATCTCGAAGCCCCGATTCCCTACGTCCTGGGCGAAGACCCGACCGATGACAACATCTGGCTCGGCGCCGCGGACGACATCATCATGAGAAAGCGCGGCGTCGAATTCGTCGATGGCTCCGCTCCCGGTTTCGCAGCCATCGTCGGCGCGGCTCCCACCAAGGAAATCGCCGCCGCCATGGCCAAGGAACTTCAGGAAAAGGGCATCTACGTCTTCATGGCCGGTTCCCACAAGGGACAGACCTTCGCCGAGCAGCTTCGCGACGCCGGCGTGCAGGTCGGCTGGCCCACCCGCCTCGTGCCCTTCGGGAAAGACACCTCGGCGGCTATCCACGCCGTCGGCTTCGCCACCCGCGCCGCCATCGCTTTCGGCGGCGTACAGCCCGGCGACTACGCCGGCATCCTCCGCTACCAGAAGAACCGCGTCTTCGCCTTCGTCGTCGCACTCGGCGAAGTCACCGACGAGTGGTACGCGGCCGCGGCGGGCGCCATCAACTACGGCTTCCCGACCATCGCCGATTCCGACATTCCGGAGATTCTGGTCACCGGTATCTGCACCTACGAGCACGTCGTCTCCAACATCCCGCACGACCAAATCGTCCAGAAGGCGATCGAAGTCCGCGGTCTCAAGATCCACATCACCAAGATCGACATTCCCGTCTCCTACTCGCCCGCCTACGAAGGCGAGCGCATCGGCAGAGACGCGATGCACGTCGAGCTCGGCGGACCCAAGGCCAGTGCCTTCGAGTTCTGCCAGATGAAGCCCCTCGACCAGGTCGAGGACGGCAAGTTCACCGTCGTCGGCCCCGACCTCGCCGACATGGCTCCCGGCTCCGTCCACGACTTCGCCATCTGGGTGGAAGTCGCCGGAAGAAACATGCAGGCCGATTTCGAGCCCATCCTCGAACGCCAGATGCACCACCTCCTGAACGGCGCGGAGGGTATCCTCCACATCGGCCAGCGCGACATCCTCTGGATGCGCATATCCAAGAAGTCCGTCGCGGCGGGGCTCAGCCTCAAGCACTTCGGCACGATCCTCCACGCCAAGTTCCACAACGAATTCGGCAAGATCGTGGACAAGGTCCAGGTCACCCTCTACACCGACAAGGCGAAGGTCGCCGAACTCCTCGAAAAGGCCCGCGCCACCTACAGGGAACGCGAAGAGCGCCTCGGCTCCATGACCGACGAGACGGTCGATACCTACTACAGCTGCACGCTTTGCCAGTCCTTCGCTCCGGACCACGTCTGCGTCATCACCCCCGAGCGTCCCGGCCTGTGCGGCGCCTACAACTGGCTCGACGGCAAGGCCGCCTTTGAAATAACCCCCACCGGCCCCAACCAGCCCATCAAGAAGGGCGATGTAATCGACGCCCGCCTCGGCCAGTGGATCGGAGTCCAGTCCTTCGTCTACCAGAACAGCCATGAGGCGGTGCCGCAGTTCAGCGCCTACTCCCTCATGGACAACCCGATGACCTCCTGCGGCTGCTTCGAGGCCATCGTCGCCCTCCTGCCGATGTCCAACGCCATCATGGTCGTTGACCGCGACTACGCGGGCATGACCCCCAGCGGCATGCCCTTCTCCACCCTCGCGGGCACGGTCGGCGGCGGCTCCCAGATTCCGGGCTTTGTCGGAATCTCCAAGTTCTACATCGGCTCCAAGAAGTTCGTCTCCGCCGAGGGCGGCATCCTGCGCGTCGCGTGGCTCCCCAAGGCTCTCAAGGAATCCATGGCCGATATCATCCGCAAGAGGGGTGAGGAAGCCGGCTGCGCGGACCTCCTGGACAAGATAGCCACCGAAGAAAACGCGACGAGCGAAGAAGAAGTCCTGGAATACATGACCAAAGTGGGGCATCCCGCCCTTACGATGGACCCCATGATGTAATTTGAAGTCCTGGCCCGGGGAGGCGGCGCTTTGCGGCCTCCCCGGCCGATCAGGGAGTGAAAAACGCTCTTTTTAGAGCTTACGGATGAAAGGAGAATCGGGCCATGGCATTGACCGGTATCCAGATTTACAAGCTTTTGCCGCAGACGAACTGCAAAGACTGCGGGGATCCGACCTGCCTGGCGTTCGCAATGAAACTGGCCGCAGGGAAAGCCGAGCTTTCCAAATGCCCCCACGTTTCCAGCGAGGCCACGGAAAAGCTTGCCGAGGCAAGCGCACCGCCCATTCGCGTTGTCGAACTGGGCGAAGGCGACGTCGCCTTCAAGGTTGGCGGCGAAACCGTCAAGTACCGTCATGAAAAAACCTTCGTCAACCCCACCGGCCTTCTGGTCTATCTGTCCAACGCGACGGACGGAGCCAAGGTCGACGCCGAACTGAAGAACCTGAACGAGGTCAAGTTCGAGCGCGTGGGCTACACCCTTCAGGCCAACGGCGCTTACCTTCGCGACGAAAAAGGCGACAAGGATTCCTTCCTCGCCCTCGTGGGCAAGGTCGCCGGAGCCACCAAGAAGGCGATCATCGTCGATTCCGCCAATCTCGACACGGTAAAGGCCGCCGCCGCCGCCCTCAAGGGCAGGAAATTCGCGGTATCCGGCCCCGCCGCCGCCGATCTCGCCGCCCTCTCCAAGGAACTCGGCTGCGCGGTCGTGGCCAAGGGCGCTTCCACGGAAGCCGTCGCCGACGAAGGCGCCAAGCTTGTCGCCGCCGACGTAAAGACCGTTATCCTCGACGCCGGCTGGACCAAGATACGCGACGCCCTCACCGGCAACATCGCGTTCCGCCGCGGCGCCCTCGACAAGAAGCAGCGCGAAGTGGGCTTCCCCTCCATCGCCTTCGCCTGCGGAATGACAACCGACTTCTACACCGAGATGGCCTACGCCAATCTCCTTATCGACAAGTACGCCGGCCTCGTCGTGATCTCGACCCTCGACCCCGCCGCCGTGCTGCCCACCACCGTCAACCGCCTCAACATCTACACCGATCCGCAGAGGCCGATGACGATGGATCAGGGCATCTACGCCATCAACAACCCCGGCCCCGACAGCCCGGTGATCATCACCACCAACTTCGCCCTGACCTACTTCGTCGTCAGCGCGGAAGTGGA
This sequence comes from bacterium, assembly GCA_004322275.1. Lineage (NCBI taxonomy): Bacteria > bacterium. The sequence continues at coordinate 60,773 of SCTA01000018.1, read as the reverse complement.
AGCCAGCAGAGTGCCCACGTGGCTGCTGATCATGGACACCGAGGGCATGTCCGTTCTCACCGCCTGGTCCGCAGGCAAGTTCGTCGCCGACGCGATGGCTCCCTTCGTCAAGAAGTCCGGAATCACCGAGAAGGTCAACCACCGGAAGATCATCATCCCCGGTTTCGTTGCCCAGCTTTCCGGCGAATTCCAGGAAGAGCTCGGCGAGGGCTGGGAAGTCATCATCGGCACCCGCGAGGCAGGCGACATTCCGAAGTTCCTCAAGGATCTCACCGCCAAGTAAAAAAAGTGGAGGGAGGCGCTTTCAAAGGCGCCTCCCCGTTTTTTTTAAAGCTTTAAATCCGAAAAAACCTTATCCGTGGAGGAAATCCATGAAAATTTGTACAATCGCCGAATCTATCAACATAATGTCCAAGACGATAGGGCCGGCCATTCGCGAACGTGAAAAGGGGCCCATCCAGAAGATGGCCGCCGAAGAACTCGCCGCCGGTTCCGACATCATCGACCTGAACCTCGGACCCGCCCGCAAGGCCGGCGACGAGATGATGGCGTGGCTCGTCAACGTCGTCCAGGAAGTAAAGAAGGACGTACGCCTGGCCCTCGACACCACCAACTCCGTCGCCATCGCCGCCGGCCTCAAGGTCTGCAACGAGCGCGCCATCGTCAACTCCGTCTCGGCCCACCCGACGAGCCTTGCGGAGAGAATTCCCCTGATCAAGCAGTTCGACGCCGATTTCGTCGCCCTGACCATGAGCGAAGAGGGAATTCCGCGCGACGCCAACGAGCGCGCCGTCGCCCTCTCCACCATCATGGCCGCCGCCGAAGAAGCCGGAATCCCCAACGAGCGCTACTGGGTTGACCCGATCGTCCTGCCGGTCTCCGTAGACATCGGCCAGGTCAAGTCCTACATGGAGTTTCTGCCGATGGTGCCCGCGATCGTTCCCGGCGCGACCAACACCTGCGGCCTCTCCAACGTCTCCAACGGCGCCCCCGACCACCTGCGTCCCATACTGAACCAGGTCTACCTCATGATGCTCTACACCCTCGGTCAGGAGTCGGCCATCGTCGACGCCTACGACAAGAACATGATGGACCTTTGCCAGGGCAAGAGGGCCGCTGAAGTCGAAATGATCAGAAAGCTGATGAACGGCGAAGCCGTCACCGCCACCACCGACGCCGAGAAGGTGACCCTCAAGACCTTCCGCGTCCTCAACGGCGACGTCCTCTACAGCCACTCCTGGCTCGAAGACTGACAAGCCTCTTTTTTCGCATGAAAACGGGCGCGGGCGGTTAAATCCCCCGCGCCCATTTTCTTTTCCGGCAAGTTACGGGTATTCTCTCCTTGACATAAATACAACGCAGTTTGCATTATTAAAAGGATTTACCGGGATTCCCCCTCAAGCGGGGCGTGGGTTCCGATGAAACCCGATTTCAGGAGGGCGCCGCCGCCGCTACGGGGCGGCCTGGAAACCCTCAAAGATTTGTGCGAAGTTCAGTGAGAGGTGGAAAGTGGGAAAGCGAAAGAAGTCCAGCTACATAATCCAGTCGGTCATGAACGCTCTGGATCTGCTGGAGGAGTTCAGGGGAGACGAGACGGAGCTTGGCGTGACCGAGCTCTCAAAGAGGCTGAATCTCCATAAAAACAATGTTTTCAGGATACTCGCGACCCTGGAGAGCCGGGGCTACATGGAGCAGAACAAGCTCACCGGCAACTACAGGCTCGGCCTTCGCGTCCTGGAGCTCGGCCAGGTCTTCATAAAGCACATGGGGCTCCTCAAAATGGCCCGCCCGATACTTCGGGAGATCGTGGAGCGCTCCAACGAAACGGCGTACCTCGGCCTCATCCGGGAAAACCGCGTCGTCTACGTGGACGTGGTGGAAGCCACCCGCCCGGTGCGCGTCGTCTCGCGGGTAGGGGTTGGGCTGCCGGTCTACGCCTCCGCCGTCGGAAAAGTCCAGATCGCTTACGAGTCGGCGGACGAAATCGAATCGGTTCTCGAAGGCACCCTCAGCCCCTTCACGGAACACACGATAATCGACAAGGAAATCCTCAAGGAACATCTCAAGATAATCCAGAAGCAGGGCTACGCTCTCGACGACGAAGAATACGACGAGGGCATACGCTGCGTGGCTGTGCCGGTGCACGACTACACCAGAAGAGTGATAGCCGGACTGTCCATTTCGGGACCCGCCTACAGATTTACCGACGAAAGGCTTGAAAAGGAGTTGATCCCGCTGGCGCTCGACGCGGGACGCCGCCTCTCCGAGCGGCTCGGGTTCGACCTGTCGCTCTAGGGTCCGGACTTTGCCCGCCGGAAGAGGGCGTTCGTTTATGAATCGCCCGTAAAACCGGGTTATTTCCGGTTTTTCTCCCCTGAGTCCCGGCGTCGGCTAACTTTACGCCTTTTGTGCAAATTTGAGTGAAGGTCCCGCCAGGCCGCCCAGGCGAGCGGCTTTAACGCCGCTAAATACGTTTTATCTGGGCTAAATAATTCTTGACCCTTACTTTAATAAAGCCTAAAATTGTTTCCTCCTGAAAGGTTTTGAAGAAAACCGAAATTGGAGTTTTAGCATTGAGCCAGAATACTGAACGCGGGCAAAAAAGGCGGTCCTCCGAGGAAAACGTAGAGGAATTCGCCATCGGGGCAAAGATCAAGGCGCTCCGCACCGCCATGAAAAAAACCCTTCAGGAAGTGGCGAACGAGACCGGATTTTCCCCTGCGCTGATATCGCAGATAGAGAACAACAACGTCTCGCCGCCCATAGCCACTCTCGCCAGGATAGCCAAGGTGCTTGGCGTACGGGTCGGCTACTTCTTCCGCGACGAGGGGCCGGATTGCGTTTACGAGGTTTTGCGCGCCCACGACAGGCCGATAATCTCCAAGGTCATATCGTCAACGGGCGGCAGCCACGGCTACATTTACCACGCCCTGACGCACAAAAAGCGCGACAAGCTCATGGAGCCCTTCGTGCTCACCGTCACTCCGGGCATGCGCGAAGACGAGGAACTCTACTCCCACGAGGGCGAGGAGTTTTTACTGGTCATGGAGGGCGAGGCCGAGATACTGCTCAACAACGAGAGAATAATTCTCGGAGAAGGCGATTCGGTCTACTTTGAATCGACGATGAAACACCGCCTCCTTTGCAGGGGAACCAAAGAGGCGAAGGTTCTGGCGGTGCTTTGCAGGGGAAACTGACGGGGAGAGCGCAATTGGACAGAGCGAAAAAGAAAAAAATCGCGGCCTCCATCGCCGCGATAATGCATTACGAATCCGGGTTTGCCGCCGCGCCCGCCGAGGCCGAAAGACCTCCCGTCGCGCAGCTTCCCCCGGCCTTCTGGGGCGTGGCCGGCCGTCAGGACCAGATGTCCATGCGCGCCTTCTGGCAGCGGAGGCTGGTCAAATCCTGGTAGTCGCCCGCTTTTAAAAAAAATCAAACCCGGCAAGATTCAAGTTCTACTATAAAGGAGCCGCCAAATGGCCAAAAAGGCGAAGAATCCGCTAAAAATCACCGACTTGACCTTTCGTGACGGACACCAGTCGCTCTTCGCGACGAGGATGCGCACCGAGGATATCGAAGCCATCGCCGAGACGGCGGGCAAGGCCGGGTATCACGCAATGGAGGTGTGGGGCGGGGCGACCTACGACACCATGCACCGTTTCCTTGGCGAAGACCCCTGGAAAAGGCCGAAAATCCTCCGGAAGCACGTTCCCAAACAGGTCAAGTTCCAGATGCTCCTTCGCGGCCAGAACCTCGTCGGGTACAGAAACTACGCCGACGATGTAGCCAACGCCTTCGTGGACGAGTCCTGCGAAGCCGGTATCGAAATCTTCCGCATCTTCGACGCCCTCAACGACGAGCGCAACTTCGAGACCGCCGCAAAGGCCGTCAAACGCAACAAGATGCACTTTCAGGCCGCGCTCTCCTTCACTCTCATCGGGAAAAGGGTGGGCGGCGACATCTTCACCCAGGATTACTGGGTCAAAAAGGCCAAAAATTTCGCGCAGATGGGAGCGGATTCCATCTGCATAAAGGACATGGCGGGGCTCCTTTCGCCCGACGACGCCTTTGATCTCGTCAAGGCGCTCAAGAAGGCGGTGCCCCTACCCATCGAGCTGCACTGCCATTCCACCTCAGGTCTCGCGGAGTACACCTTCCAGAAGGCTATAGAGGCCGGTGTGGACATCATCGACACCTGCTCGGCCCCCTTCGCCAACCGCACCAGCCACCCCGCCGTCGAGCCGATAGTCGCCATGCTTCAGGGCACCGACCGCGACACGGGAATAGATTTTTCCAAGCTCGAAGAGATCTCCGAATACCTCGAAACCATTGCGCCCAAGTACAAGCACCTGCTCGACACCACCCGCCTCGCGGTGGTCGATATCGGCGTTCTGCTCCACCAGGTGCCGGGCGGCATGCTCTCCAACCTCGTCAACCAGCTCCGCCAGGCGGGAGCCGAAGACAAGCTCAGTCTCGTTTTTGAAGAGCTTCCCCGCGTGAGAAAAGACCTCGGCTATCCTCCCCTCGTCACTCCCACCAGCCAGATAGTCGGAGTGCAGGCCGTTCAGAACGTCCTCTTCGGCGCGCCGGGGGGCACCCTCGCGCAGCGCTACAAGATGATCTCCGCGCAGGTCAAGGACTATTGCTACGGTCTTTACGGCGCTCCTCCCGGAGAGGTGAATGCGGAACTTCGCGCCCTCGCCCTCAAGGGCTACCCCCGAGGCGAGAAGCCGATAACCACCCGTCCCGCCGACATCCTCGAACCCGAGCTGGCGAAGGCCAAGGAAGAGATCGGGGAACTCGCGAAGGACCGCAAGGACCTTCTCCTCTACACCCTCTTCCCGACGACCGGCAAAAAATTTCTCGCCGTCCGCGCGGGCAAGGAAGCGCCTCCCGCCGAGTGGAAGGCCAAGACCCTCGAAGAGGCCAAAGCCGAGGACGAGCTGGTCCGCAAGGCCCTCGCCGGAGAGCTGGCCGAGAAGAAGGAACCCCCGAAGGTGAGCGAGAACGCCCGCACCTATCAGGTCTATGTGGACGGCGAGCACTTCGAGGTTGCCGTCGAGGGCGAGCCCGGCTGCGCCCCGGCGGTGACCTCGGTCGCCCCCGTCAAGAGCGCCCCGGTCGCGGCCCCCGCCGCTCCCAAGGCGACCACTCCCGCCAAGGCTGCTCCTCCCAGGGCCGCCGCCCCCGCCGGAGCCGGTTCTCTTACCGCTCCCATGCCGGGCATGATCGTCGATTACAGGGTCAAGGATGGCGATCAGGTGAAGGCCGGAGACGTCGTCGTCATCCTCGAGGCGATGAAGATGGAAAACAGCCTCGAAGCGCCGGTCGGCGGCACGGTCAAAGAGATCTACTTCAAGAAGGGCGACACGGTCTCCAAGGACGCGGTGCTTCTCACCATAGGCTAGCAGGCAACCAAAATTTATCAGTGAGGAGGCGCTTATGGCGACCCTGCAGGAAAAATTCGACCTTCTGGCGAAAAAGAACGCCGACGCCGAGGCCGGAGGCGGCCCGGACCGCGTGGCGAAGCACCACGCCAAGGGCAAGCTGACGGCGCGGGAGCGGCTCGATCGCTTCTTCGACGCGGGCACCTTCGTCGAGGTGGACAAGTTCATAACCCACCAGTGCAAGAACTTCGGGATGGAAAAGCAGGTTTACCTCGGCGACGGAGTCATCACCGGCTTCGGCAGGGTGAACGGACGGTTTGTCTACGCCTACGCGCAGGATTTCAACGTCATAGGCGGCTCGATGTCGCTGACGATGGCCAAAAAGATCTGCAAGGTGATGGACATGGCGCTCAAGAACGGCGCGCCCTTCGTCGGTTTCAACGATTCCGGGGGAGCGCGCATTCAGGAAGGCGTCGGAAGCCTCGCGGGCTACGCCGACATCTTCCACAGAAACGTAATGAGCTCCGGCGTCATTCCGCAGATATCCGCCATAATCGGCACCTGCGCGGGCGGCGCGGTTTACAGCCCGGCGCTCACCGACTTCATCTACATGGTCGAGGGCGGGAGCCACATGTTCATCACCGGGCCCAAGGTCATCAAGTCCGTCACCAACGAAGACGTGACGATGGACGACCTCGGCGGCGCGATGGTTCACAACCGCACCTCCGGCGTCGCCCACTTCACTTCCGTAAACGACGAGGACTGCATCGACCAGATAAAGTTCCTCCTCGGTTTTCTGCCCTCGAACAACCTCGAAGACCCGCCCTTCGTCCCCGGCGGCGACCCGGCGAACCGGAAACTCACCTCGATAAACGCCGCCGTGCCGCCAACCCCCAACCAGGGGTACGACATGAAGACCATAATAAACGCGATGGTCGACGACGGCGTCTTTTACGACGTACACGCCCATTACGCGCCCAACATCATCGTCGGTTTCGCGAGGATGGGGGGCCACGCGGTCGGCATCGTCGCCAACCAGCCGATGCACCTAGCCGGTTGCCTCGACTGCGACGCCTCCATGAAGGGCGCGCGCTTCGTGCGCTTCTGCGACGCTTTCAACATCCCCATCATCACCCTCGAAGACGTGCCGGGCTACCTCCCCGGCATCGATCAGGAGTACAAGGGGATAATCAAGCACGGCGCGAAGCTCATCTACGCCTACTCCGAGGCCACCGTCCCCAAGATTACCGTCATCACGAGGAAGGCTTACGGCGGCGCATACTGCGTCATGAGCTCCAAGCACCTTCGCGGCGACCTGAACCTGGCCTTCCCCACGGCGGAGATCGCCGTCATGGGGCCGCAGGGAGCGGTGGACGTAATCTTCGCCAAGGAGATCGGGGCCGCCGAGGACAAGAAGGCCGCGAGGCAGCAGAAGATCGACGAGTACTCGGCGCAGTTTGCGAACCCCTATCAGGCCGCCGAGCTCGGGTACATCGATGAAGTCATAATGCCGGAGGATACGCGCATCCGCATTATTCAGGGGCTGGAGGCGCTTAAGACGAAGCGCGACACCAACCCCCCGAGAAAGCACGGCAACATTCCGCTGTAAAGCCGGAAGCGGAGGACTCCCCCTTTTAGGGGCCCGTACGCGGCGCACACAATTTTGAAGCCCGTCAGGTGAGAAGAATAAGACCTGGATACTTTGAGCCATAAACTTTCTTGGAGAAGAAGATGAGCCGGGACGAAATTAAGGCGAAATTCGACAAGTGGGAGCAGGAGCCCATAGCAAAGACCCTGTCGAAGACACCTGAACGCAAGGAAGTCTTCCTTACCACCTCCGGCAACGAGATGAAGAGGGCCTTCACCCCCCTCGACATTAAAGAAGAGGACGAGCTTCAGGCCGAGCTGGGGCTTCCGGGCGAGTATCCCTTCACTCGGGGCGTCCAGCCGAACATGTACCGCGGCCGCTTCTGGACGATGCGCCAGTACGCCGGTTTCGGCACCGCCGAGCAGACCAACGAGCGCTACAAATACCTGCTCGCGCAGGGGCAGACAGGCCTCAGCGTAGCTTTCGACCTCCCGACCCAGATCGGTTACGATTCCGACCACGGGCTGGCCGAGGGCGAGGTCGGCAAGGTGGGCGTCGCGGTGGACAGCCTTCGTGACGTGGAGATACTTTTCGACGGCATCCCGCTCGACAAGGTCTCCACCTCCATGACTATAAACTCCCCCGCCGCCGTCCTCTTCGCCATGTACCTCGCGGTGGCGGAAAAGCAGGGCGTCCCGCTGGACAAGCTCACCGGGACCATACAGAACGACCTTCTCAAGGAGTACATCGCGCGCGGGACCTATATCTTCCCGCCCACTCCTTCCTTGAAGATAATCACCGACATAATGGCTTACTCCAAAGAGCACGTGCCGCAGTGGAACACCATCTCCATCTCCGGCTACCACATCCGCGAAGCGGGCTCCTCGGCGGTGCAGGAAGTCGCCTTCACCCTCGCCAACGGCATCACCTACGTGCAGGCGGCGCTTGACGCCGGGCTGGACGTTGACGAGTTCGCCGGGCGTCTCAGCTTTTTCTTCAACTGCCACAACAACCTCCTTGAGGAGGTTGCGAAGTTCCGCGCCGCGAGGCGCATGTGGGCTAAGATAATGAAGGATAAGTTCAAGGCCAAGAGCGCCCGCTCGATGATGCTTCGCTTCCACACCCAGACGGCGGGGTGCTCGCTCACCGCGCAGCAGCCCGACAACAACATCGTCCGCGTAACCATACAGGCGCTCGCGGCGGTCCTCGGCGGCACCCAGTCCCTCCACACCAACTCCCGCGACGAGGCCCTCTGCCTCCCGACCGAGGAGGCGGTGCGCATCGCCCTTCGCACCCAGCAGGTTATAGCCTGCGAGTCCGGCGTCGCCGACACCGTAGACCCCTTCGCCGGTTCCTACGCCGTCGAGGCTCTCACCGACGAGATCGAGAAGAAGGCTTTCGAGTACATAGGCAAGATAGAGAGCATCGGCGGAGTCGTCAGGGCGATAGAGGCGGGCTACATCCAGAAGGAGATAGCCGATTCCGCCTACCAGTACCAGCGCTCCATCGAAACCGGCGACCAGGTGGTCGTGGGCGTCAACCGCTTCTCGGTCAAGGAGGAGCCGATGAAGAACCTCCTTCGCGTAGACAAGGCCGTCGAGGAGTTCCAGAAGGGCAAGACCGCCGCAGTCCGCGCCGAAAGAAACGCGAAGGCCACCGCCGATTCCCTTGAAAAGCTGCGCAAGACCGCGATCGACGGCGGCAACGTCGTCGCCCCCATCTTCGAGGCGGTAAAAACTTACGCGACCCTCGGAGAGATTTGCGATACACTTCGCGGCGTCTACGGCGAATACACCGAAGCCGGTTAAGGCAGGAGGAAAGAAAATGCAAAAGAAGATACGAGTCCTCATAGCCAAGCCCGGCCTCGACGGACACGACCGCGGCGCGAAGGTTGTCGCCAGAGCCCTTCGCGACGCCGGAATGGAAGTAATCTATACCGGGATACGGCAGACCCCCGAGTCGATAGTCACCGCCGCCGTTCAGGAAGACGTGGACGTTATCGGCCTTAGTTGCCTTTCTGGCGCTCACAACGTCCTCTTCCCCAAGGTCGCGGAAGGGCTAAGGGCCAAGGGTAAATCCGACGCTCTCCTCTTCGGGGGCGGGATCATCCCCCTCGAAGACATCCCCGGCCTCAAGGCCGCCGGTTTCGCGGAGATATTCCTCCCCGGCACCGACACCGGATCCGTGGTAAACTTCATCAATGAAAACGTAAAGTAGGAGGGGGTCATGTCCAGCCCGAGAAAGATAAATCACATCGGCATCGCGGTTCACGACATCGAAGCCGCCGCGAAGTTCTACACTGAAAACCTCGGCCTTTCCCTCGGCGGAATCGAGGAAGTGGCCGATCAGAAGGTAAAGGTCGCCTTCCTGCCCGTCGGCGAAGTCCGTCTGGAACTCCTCCAGCCGACCAGCCCCGAATCAGCGGTGGCGAAGTTCCTCGAAAAGAACGGCCCCGGCTTTCACCACGTCGCCTACGAGGTCGCCGACGTAACGGCAGAGGTCGAAAGACTCAAGGCCGAAGGGGTGAAGATGGTTGACGAGAAGCCCCGCAAGGGCGCTCACGACTCCCTCATCGCCTTTATCCACCCGAAGGCCTCCGGCGGCCTTCTCACTGAAATAGTACAGCCCGCCCACGGGTGAGAGATTTGATGAAAGATAAGAGTTCTACCCTTGCGGCGGGCCAGAGGCCCGCCGTGATTCTTTTGAGCGGCGGGCTCGATTCCGCCACCACCCTCGCCATAGCCAGAAAAAAGGGGTTTGTCTGCCACGCCCTCAGCTTCCGCTACGGCCAGCGCCACCACGTTGAGCTCGCCGCCTCGAAGAGAATCGCCGAAACTTTCGGCTGCGCCTCCCACGTGACGGTGGACCTTGACCTCGGGGCCCTGGCTCCCTCCGCCCTCACCGGCCAGAGCGAAGTTCCGAAGCGTGGGGGGGTCGAGGAGATAGGCGAGAAGATACCCTCCACCTACGTCCCGGCGAGAAACATCATATTTCTCTCCTTCGCGGCGGCGCGCGCCGAGGGTGTCGGAGCGAGGGATATCTTTATCGGCGTAAACGCTGTAGACTACTCCGGGTACCCCGATTGCAGGCCGAAGTTCCTCAGCGCCTTTGAAAAAGCGCTCAACGCGGGCACGAGAACCGGCGTCGAGGAGGGCTCCTTCACCATTCACGCCCCCCTGATACGGCTCTCGAAAGCCGAAATAATCAAAAAAGGGCTCGGACTCGGGGTGGACTACTCCCTCACCCGCTCCTGCTACGACCCGGACACGGAGGGAAGGGGCTGCGGCAACTGCGAAAGCTGCCTGCTTAGGCTTAAAGGCTTTTCGGAGGCGGGAAGAACGGACCCGGCCCCTTATCGAGGCCGTTGAAAACTGTTGCGAGCCCCGTTTTCTTCGTCGCGTGCTCGCTCGGGCGCTCGCCTAACACCCGGTTATGTCTCGCTTCTCGCTGCGCGTCTCCTTGAAACCGGGGCTTCTCACGACGTTTTCAGACAGCCTCGATTCTAATGTTTGAAATGCTGGTGCTTGAAATGGAGAGATATTGATACCTGCGGGAACGATTAGGAACATCGCCGAAAGGTCCGCCGACAAGCTTCTGAAGTACGGAGCCGTGCGCGGCGACCGCGCGGTGATAGTCCACGCGGTAGAAAGAGCGCTGACCGAGGAGCTCGATGTCGAAAAACGCCTCCGGGAAGAGGCGGACAAGATACTCGAAGCCCACATGAAGGAAGCCCGGAGCGCGAAGGCCGACCTCGGAGCGCTCAGGGACAAGATTCTGAGAAAACTCGCCGAGGATAGGGGAGTGGTTCTGAAATGACCCCCAGCGACGAAAAGGTGCTGGCGATGATGAACCGCGCCGTAAGGGCGCTGGGAAAAGAGAAGGGCGTCACCCTCCTCGACCACGATCTGGCCAGAAGGGCGCTCCGCGAATCCCTGGCCGAAGGCCTCGCCGAGATCGACGACATCCATGAAAAAGCCAAAGAGAAAATCCGCTCGTTATCCCGCAAAGTAGCCTCCGGCACCCGCGAGTGGGACGAGCTCTTCGCCAGATACGTGGACGAGGAGCGTCGCCGCAGGGGGCTATAGTGTCCTGTGCGGCTAGTCACTTCCTGTATGGACGCCGCTTCATCCCGATCCGCTTTGTCGTTCGTCGCCCGAATACGGCCGGGTATTCGGTCTCCTCACTTCGCGCGGTCCCCGGCCCGCTTTCCCGGATACCGCAGGAGACTGAAATGGCTGAAACGCCGATTGAGCAACCTTCTCAGGCAGCCGCCGGGCGGGGCCGGATCGGGCGAATCGACGCCCATAATGACGGAAGCCACTAACCGCACAGGACACCAGTCTGTTCTTTTCATTTTAGACCGAAAAAAATATCCAAAACCGCTTGACGAGACCCGTTGCCGTGATTATCTTCCCCGGCAACAGGGGCATGTTCGTCCCCGAACAATAAAACCCATTCCATAGAAGTCACCAAGGAGGAATTTGAAATGAAAATCCGTCCCCTTCAGGATCGCGTAATCGTAAAGCGCCTCGAAGAAGAAAACAAAACCGCCAGCGGTCTCATCATCCCCGATACCGCCAAGGAAAAGCCCCAGAGAGGCGAGATCGTCGCCGCCGGGCCCGGCAAGAAGGACGACAAGGGCAAGCTCATTCCCCTCGACGTAAAGGCGAAGGACAAGGTCCTCTTCTCCAAGTACGCGGGCACCGAGATTAAAATCGGCGGCGAGGAGCTCCTCATCATGCGCGAAGACGACATCATGGGCATCATCGACTAATCAGGCTTTCAAATATTAAATTTCAGATATCAGGAGGTATCGAATAATGGCCGCCAAGGAAATCAAGTACTCCCAGGACGCCCGCGCCCTGACCCTCAAGGGCGTAGACGCTCTCGCCAACGCAGTCAAGGTGACCTTGGGCCCCAAGGGCCGCAACGTCATCATCGAAAAGAGCTGGGGGAGCCCCCTCGTCACCAAGGACGGCGTCACCGTCGCCAAGGAGATCGAGCTTGAGAACAAGTTCGAGAACATGGGCGCCCAGATGGTCAAGGAAGTCGCTTCCAAGACCTCCGACGTAGCGGGCGACGGCACCACCACCGCCACCGTCCTCGCCCAGGCTATCTTCCGCGAAGGCTCCCGCCTCGTGGCCGCCGGGCACGACCCGATGGACATCAAGCGCGGCATCGATGCGGCCGTCACCGTCTGCGTGAACCGCCTCCACCGTATGTCCAAGGAAGTAAAGACCCAGAACGAGATCGCGCAGGTCGGCACCATCTCCGCCAACAACGACCGCACCATCGGCGACATCATCGCGAACGCGATGGACAAGGTCGGCAAGGAAGGCGTCATCACCGTCGAAGAGGCCAAGGGCATGGAGACCACTCTGGACGTGGTCGAGGGCATGCAGTTCGACCGCGGCTACCTCAGCCCCTACTTCATCACCAACCCCGACAAGATGGTCGCCGAGCTCAAGGATCCCTTCATTCTCATCAACGAAGGCAAGATCAGCTCGATGAAGCAGCTTCTGCCCGTCCTCGAAAAGGTCGTCAACACCGGCAAGCCGATCGTAATCGTCGCCGAGGACCTCGAAGGCGAAGCGCTGGCCACCCTCGTCGTCAACAGGCTGCGCGGCACACTTAACGTCGCCGCCGTCAAGGCTCCGGGCTTCGGCGACCGCAGGAAGGCGATGCTTCAGGATATCGCCATCCTCACCGGCGGCCAGGTCATCAGCGAAGAGCTCGGCTTCAAGCTCGAAAACGTCACCCTCGCCGAGCTCGGCACCTCAAAGCTTGTCCGCATCGACAAGGACAACACCACCATCATCGACGGTGCCGGCGCCAAGGCCGACATCGATTCCCGCGTCAAGCAGATCCGCGCCCAGATCGAGGAGACCACCTCCGATTACGACCGCGAGAAGCTCCAGGAGCGCCTCGCCAAGCTGGTCGGAGGCGTGGCCGTCATCAACGTCGGCGCTTTCACCGAAGCCGAGATGAAAGAGAAGAAGGCCAGAGTCGAGGACGCCCTCCACGCCACCCGCGCGGCGGTTGAGGAAGGCATCGTCCCCGGCGGCGGCGTCGCTCTTTTGCGCTGCATCGCCGACGTCGACAAGCTGCGCCTCAGCGAAGGCCAGAAGGTCGGCGCGCGCATCGTCGCCAAGGCTCTCGAAGAGCCCCTCCGCCAGATCGTCAAGAACGCCGGCGGCGAGCCCTCCGTGGTCGTCAACGACGTACGCAGCAGGGCAAATGCGATGGGCTTCGACGCCTACAACGGCAAGTACGTCAACATGCTCCGCTCCGGCATCATCGACCCCACCAAGGTCACCCGCACCGCGCTTCAGAACGCGGCCAGCGTCGCCGGTCTCCTCCTCACCACGGAGGCGATGGTCGCCGAAATCCCGAAGAAGGACGAAGGCCACGGCGCTCCCGACATGGGCGGCATGGGCGGAATGGGCGGCATGATGTAATAAATCCCTCGCCAGGGATTTGCTGAACACCAAAAGCCCGCGGGTTAATCCTCGCGGGCTTTTTTCTTGCCGGGAATATTACTCTGAGCAATCATAGGACTAACCGGCTTCCTCTTTCGGCGAAGGGCTGCGTCGTTTCTCGGGCGCGAGTCTCGGCGTATTCACGATACTGCCTTCGACATCGCGCCCTTCGGACTCCTTGCCCTTAGCCGAAATAGTTTGCCGGTAAATAAACCAGCTTCTCTGGATGTTTTTTCTAAAGCCACTAAGGGTTTTGACCGGAGAGACTTTTGACGCGAGCATTCTTTAAATTCGCCTCCTCCCTTCGGGTGACGGTGGTTCTTCTCCTCCTTCTGGCCTCCCTCGGGGCGGTCGGGACCTTCGGGCTTTGGCCGAAGGGTCTTTCGGCGGAGGAGTACCGGAACCTTTACGGGTTTTTCGGGAGCGTCATCGCCGTCCTCGGCCTCGACGACTTCCACAAGAGCTTCCTCTACCGGGGCCTCTTCGCCCTCTTTTGCCTGAATCTCTCCCTTTGCGGTTTCAGGCGTTCCCTGGACGGCTTTCGGGATTTCGCCGGTACGGGAAAACCGCAGGAGAAGCTCTATCTTCACGGGACGGGCGCGAAAGAGGCACTTGCGGCGGCGGGGTTTTCCGTCTCGGAGGACGGACTCCGGGGATGGCGGCGGAGGTGGGGGTTTCTGGGGTTTCCCCTCGTTCATCTCGCACCGCTGGCGGTCGCGCTGGGGGCGTTCTGGGGGAGCGCCGGAGGGTTTATCGCCACCGAAAACATCTACGTCGGCAAGACGGCGGCGACCGTATATAGCTGGAGCCTCAAAAAGGACGTGAACCTCCCCTTCTCGATAGCGGTGCGGGGCAGAAACACCTCTCTTTTCCCCGGAAAACTCCGGATTACCTCGCTCAAGGCGGACGGAACGCAGTCGGAGCCCTTCGACGCCCCCCCCGGTGCGACCGTTCCCGTTCCTGGAACCGGCTACAGCGCCAGAGTCGAGGAATTCGACCCCGAAAACAGCAATCTTCGGTACTTCATCGTAGAAAACGTGCTTTCCCGCGGACCCTTTTCGAGAGGAAGGGAGGAGGGAGCGCCGGTTCGCCTTCGTCCCTACGCCTTCAAGGGCTTCGAGATAAAGAGGGTGGAGGTGCCCGTCGAGCTTCTGAGCGGCGCAACCGGCGGGGTGCTGGCCTCGGGCGTAATCGCGGTTAACGACCCGCTCTCCTACGGCGGCTACAAGATTTACCTTACGGCCTGGGGCGAGGACGACGCCGGGGCGAAGACCGTTGGCTTCCAGATAACCCAAGACCCCGGCGAGGGGGTCCTGTGGGCCGGGTCGGTGCTTCTGGCTCTCGGCATCTTCATACTCCTCTTTTCCGACGCCGGGTGGGCGCGCGAGGAGAACGGGTTCCTGCTGGTGAAGGCGAGCGCGGCGAGAAGAAAGCTCCTCAGGAACGCGCTTTCGGTTCGCGGTGAAGAAAAAAACGATGACGATACGTAGGCGGCTCTGGCTTTCGGTGATGGCGCTCCTCGGCTTCGTGCTGCTGGGGAACGGCCTGGTGGTGCTCGGCGTGGAGACCCGCGAGCTGCACCGGAGCCTCGTGCGCGAATCAAAGACCTTCGCCCTCCTCGCCGGGCCGCAGGTGCTTCGCCTCTTCGGCGAGGGCGCGATGCGCTCCGAGGACCCCGCGAGGACAAAAGAGCGGCTTTCCGCCATCGCGGAGGGGCTTCCCTCCCTCGTCGCCTTCGCCCTCGTGAGCGACAGGGGAAAGATTCTGCTCAAATACCCCGAGGACGCCGTCATGCCCCCCGTCGATCTTTCAAGGACCGGTGAAGAGGAAGGGGAGCAGTACCGTAGGGAAGGGCGGTCCATCGAGCTTGTGACCCCCCTGCACGGCAGGGAGGGGAGCCCGCAGCTCTTTTTCCAGCTCTTGGTCTCCGAAGAGCCGGTAAAGGCGAGGCTTCTCGGGCTCGCGTGGGTCTATACGGGCAGCTTTCTGCTTCTGCTGGCCTTCGGCGCCTTTCTCGCTTCGAAGATCGCAAAGTCCATTCTCGGTCCTCTGGTAAAGCTCAAATCCGCCGCGCTCAGGATAAAGGAGGGGGACCTCTCGGCGCGGGCTCCCGAAGCGGGGGCGGGGGAGATCTCCGACCTGGCGCGCGCCTTCAACGCGATGGCGCGGGAGGTGGAAAGCCACCGCGACAAGCTGGAGGAGTCCAACAAGGCGCTTACGCGGGCTTACGCCGAGCTTCAGGCGATGCAGGGTGAACTGGTCTCGCTGGAGCGCATGGCCGCCGTCGGGCGCACCGCCGCCGCCGTCTCCCACGAGATAGACAACCCGATAGGCATAATACTGGGCACGGTCCAGATGATGAGGGAAGAGCTCGCCGTCGATTCCGAGCTTTACAAGGACGCGGAGCTTATCGAGGAAGAGTGCAAGCGGTGCCGCAGGATAGTGCGAGACCTTCTCGACCTCGCCCGGCCCGGCGCGGGCAAGTGCACGCCGGTGGATCTTCCCTCGGTGGCGGGGCTGGTCCTCCGGGGCCTCTCCCATCACCCCTCCTTCAGGCGAATCGAGTTTCGCTCGCGCTTCCCCGATGATTTGCCGCCGGTTTTCGCCGACGTGGACGGGGTAAAGCAGGTCCTCCTGAACCTCCTTCTGAACGCCGCCAAGGCGATGGAGGGTGAGGGGACCGTCGAGCTTGAGGCCCGGGCCGGCGAAGGGTTCGTCAGGCTCGCCATCCTCGACTCCGGCCCCGGAATCCCCGAGGAAAACCTCGAAAAGATCTTCGAGCCCTTCTTCACCACAGCGGGGAAGGGGGACGGCTCCGGCCTCGGCCTTTCGGTCAGCAGGCGGATAGTGGAGGAGCAGGGGGGCAGGCTCTGGGCCGGGAACCGCCCGGAAAGGGGAGGCGCTTTTTACCTGGAGCTGCCTACGGAGTGTTGACGGGTTGGCAGGACGCCAAATAAATGCTAGTTATTAAAATTGTGTGATTAGCCGGGGCTTCGGCTTCCTCTTTCGGCGAATGGCTGCGTCGTTTCTCGGGCGCGGGTCTTGGCGTATTAACGATACTGCCTGCGACCACGCTCCCTGCGGACTCCTTGCCCTTCGCCGAAATAGTTTGCCTTAAGGGAAGTATATGTCTCCTTTCCCGCCCAGCCCCCGAGGTTTTTCACCACATTTCCAGAAACTGTTTGAACTTTACATATTTTCAGCAGGCTTCATGAGCAGAAGCCGGGAGAATCGAATGCATCACTTCAAATACGTTAACGGGGAGCTTTGCTGCGAGGGAGTGCCCCTCCGCCGGATAGCCGGGGAAGTCGGCACGCCCTTTTACTGCTACAGCAGGGCCACCCTCCAGAAGCACCTCTCCTCCTTCCAGGACGCCTTCGCCAGGGTTAACCACCTTCTCTGCTACTCGGTGAAGTGCAATTCCAACCTCGCCGTGCTCTCCGAGCTTTTCAGGGGCGGCGCGGGGGCGGATATCGTCTCCGGCGGGGAGCTCTACCGGGCGCTCAAGGCGGGCGCGGACCCCAAGAAGATCGTCTACTCCGGCGTGGGCAAGCGCGAGGACGAGATAAAGTACGCGCTCGAAGCCGGGATACTGATGTTCAACGTGGAGAGCCCGCTCGAACTCCTCACGATAGACCGCGTCGCCGCGACGCTGGGCGTAAAGGCCCCCGTCTCCATCCGCGTCAACCCCGACGTGGACCCCCGGACCCACGCCTACATCTCCACCGGGCTGAAAAAGAACAAGTTCGGTATAGCCATCGAGCGCGCCCTAATCGAGTACCGCACCGCCCGGGACCTTCCGAACATCGAGGTTCTCGGCGTCGACTGCCACATCGGGAGCCAGATCACCGAGCTCGCCCCCTTCGCCGACGCCATGGAGAGGCTCAAAAAGCTCATCAGCGACCTTCGGACGGAGGGGATGAAGGTACAGTATCTCGACATTGGCGGCGGCCTCGGAATCCCCTATTCCGACGAGACCCCCCCGGCCCCGGACGAATACGCGCAGACGGTTTTAAAGGTCGTCGGCGATCTCGGCTGCACTCTGGTGCTCGAACCCGGCAGGGCGATAGCCGGAAACGCCGGAGTGCTGGTCGGCAAGGTCCTCTACGTGAAGGAGGGCGAGGCGAAAAAGTTTTTAATCAGCGACGCCGCGATGAACGACCTCGTCCGTCCCAGCCTCTACGGGGCCTACCACGCCATATTGCCGCTAAGGGAAAACACGAAGCTGCAGAAGGCCGATCTCGTCGGCCCCATCTGCGAATCCGGCGATTTTCTCGCCAAGGACCGGGAGCTCGCCGAAATGGACTGTGGCGATCTTTTCGCAGTGATGAGCGCCGGAGCCTACGGCTTTGCCATGAGCTCCAACTACAACTCCCGCCCGAGGGTGGCTGAGGTGCTGGTGAGCGGGGAAAAGTTTGCCGTGGTGCGCAAACGCGAAAGCTATGAAGATTTGATACGCGGAGAGTCGATACCTACCTTGTGAGACGGCTTCGGCTTTTGACGCGGGAAAAGACTGAAACCGGATTTGACTTCCGGCAAGTTAATATGTACATTTATCCTGTACATATAGATGGAGGTTTTTATGAGCATTGCAACAACTTACACCGATGCGAGAGCGCATCTCGCAGAATACATGGCCAAGGCCGAGTCTACGCGGGAGACCGTCATCATCTCGCGCAGGGGCCGCGAGGATATGGCGCTTCTGGCGGCTTCGGAATTATCCAGCCTGATGGAGACGGCGCACCTTCTGCGCTCGCCCAAAAACGCGGAGAGGCTTTTGTCCGCCCTCGCGCGCTCCCGCGAAGAGTCCTCACAGCCGACGTCAATCGAGGAACTGAAGAAAGCCCTCGGGTTCGATGAAAAGTGAGGAGCCCACCCTCCGGCTGACGGTTTTTTTACCGGAATTCCGGGAGGATTTGCGCTGGTGGGTCGAAAACGACAAGCGAACTGCGCTTCGCATCCTCACCCTGATAGAGGCTATCGCCCGCGACCCCTTCAACGGCCTCGGAAAGCCCGAACCACTGAAATACCTCGACCCCGACACCTGGTCGCGCAGAATAACGCAGGAGCACCGGTTGGTTTACCGCGTTCAGAAGGGGCGGATTGATTTTTTACAGGCAAGGTATCATTACTGAGCTACGGTATGACGGCTTCGGCTTTTGACGTTTTATCAGTAAATGCAGGTTGCGGTTTTGACCGCCCAAAAGCAGCGGTGGGAAGAAAAGGCGTGCCCCCTTTGCGCCAAAGCGCTCGTTCATCGCTCGGCGAGCGCGCAAATCGCCACGGGCTCATGGCGCGCTCGGAACACCCTCGCTCTCTCACTCGCTGGCGCCGGATGGCGTGGGGAACGAAAAAAAGGCTCGCCGATAAGCGAGGTAAAAACAAGCTTATCGGCTCGGAAGTGGGGTTTTACACATAGTCATATATTGCAATAAAGGAAAATAATATGACCGGAATCAAAACCAACTCTGGAGCATCTTTAAATAAAAAATGGAAAGTGGGTGCTAAACATGCTCTTTATCACAAGGAGGGCAAATGGTTTATGCCTTTAGAGTTGTTTCCGGGTGCATATTTTGACCAATTCGGGTACGTTTTGTTTCAAAAAAAAGAAGATTACTTAAATTGCAAACAGTTAAGTATCAGAGAAAGAGTTAACGTCAGAGGCGGTATCTCTGGCCTGCCTAGCTATAAAACTTTTAATTAATATGATTGAATTTATTCCCTGCTACAAGCTGTAGCCGTCCCATTCATGCTCGGGATCGGGGTAGAATGTAACGGAAGAGGATTTGAAACCATAGTGGTAGGTCGGGTGGAGCGGAGCGATACCCGACGTTTGCAATGTTTACAATATTGTTTTTGTTGGGTTTCGCTACGCTCAACGCCAACCTACATTAAGGGCCTGCCGAAACCGGCGGACCCCTTCTGCTTTAATGGTTTAAATTCGGCAATCTATTTCCGTTTTTCCCCGGCGCGGTTTTCCGTTCCCGGCAAGGAATCCCGGAGCGAGAGGGCGAGGCAGTAGCAGCGCTACGGCGAGTCCTTGAGCGAGGACATGACGACGCCGGGGGCGGAAAGGATGCGCCGGATACTCAGGTGTTCTCCAACTCCCCTATCAGCTTCTCCAGAACTCTATACCCCCCCGCCCAGAAGTTCGGATCTTCGAGATCGTAGCCCAAAGAGACGACGAGTTCCTGAGGGCGCTTGCTGCCGCCGGCCGCCAGTATTTCGATGAGCTTGGGGGCGAATCCGTCGCCCTCTTCCTCGTACCTGCCGTAGAGGGCGAGGACGAGAAGCTCGCCGAAGGTGTAGGCGTAGCAGTAAAAGCGGGTGTGGATGAAGTGGGGAATGGCCGACCAACTCCACTTCGTGGCCTCCAGCGTCTCGACGGTGTCTCCGTAAAGCTCCGCCAGCCGCTTTTCCCAGAGTCCGCAGAAACTCTCGGGGGTGACGAACTCGGTGGCGGTGAGCTTGTGGGCGTCGAGCTCGAAATCGGTGTACATAGTCTGGCGGAAGGTGGTCGCCAGCACGTCTTCGATCCTCTCCGCAAGCAGCGCCCTCTTGCTGGCCCTGTCCATCTCGCGCCCGAGGAGCTTTTTCGTGAGTAGCAGCTCGCCGAAGACGCTGGCCGTCTCGGCGAGAGGCAGCACCGGGCCGTATTCGAGCAGCGGCTGTTTGCCGGCGAGCGTGAAGTGGACGGCGTGGCCGAGCTCGTGGGCCAGCGTGGCCGCGTCGCGGAGCTTGCCGGTGAAGTTGGTGAGGACGTAGACGGGAAGGGTGGGCGCGGCCCCCATGCAGAAGGCCCCCCCGGATTTTCCCTGCCGGGGTTTGGCGTCCACCCGGCCTTCGTCCAGCAGTTCCGCCGCTATTTTGGCGAAAGAGGGGTGAAAGTCGGCGAAGGAGGAGATCACCAGCTCCTTCGTTTCCTCCCAGGTTATCGCCTCCGCCTCCTTTTCCGGCAGGGGGGCGGAGAGGTCGGAGGACCAGAGTTTTTCGACGCCCAGCGCCGAGGTCTTCCAGCGGTAGTACCTCTGCGCCAGCGGGTAGTTCTCTCGCGTCACCCCCATCACCGTATCGACAGCCTTGCGGGAAAGCTCGTTCTGCTCGTCCACCGGGGACATTATGTCTTCATAGGAGCGAAGCTCCGTATTCTGCCTGTGGTCGAGGGCGAGGGCGTTCCACACCGAGGAGATTACCGTCTTCGCCTCTCTGTAGGCGGCGGAGTAGGTTTCGAGGGCTTTACGCCGAACCGCCCTGTCGGGGTGCTTGACCAGCGCCAGCAGTTCTGAGCCGGTGAGGGTCTTTCCCTCTTCGAGCGGCGAGGGGAAGGTGAAGGCGCTCGTTAGCTTCGAGTAGAGCTGGACGAAAGCCGTCCGCCCGGAGAGGGCCTTGAGGGTGAGTATCGATTCCTCCGGCTCGGTCAGCCGGTGGGACTTCGCCCTGCGGGTCTCGGTCAGATAGTGGGAGTAGGCCGCCAGCTTCGGCGAGGCGGCGAGGGCGGCGAACTTTTCGTCGCTTATCCCGTCGAGTTCGAGGGTGAAAAAGATCGTATGGCGGTGGGCCTCGGTGGACTTTTCCCTCACGCGGTGGAGGAGGGTGAGGATGGCCGGGTCTTCCGAATTCGCGCTGTACCCGAGGCTGGCGTAAACGTAGGGGGCTACCGAGGCCAGATGCGCCTCCTCGTAATCCTCAAGCGCCGCCAAGAGTCCATCCGCATCGACTCCGGCTACCTTGCCCCGCCACTTTTCCTCAAAGTCTTTCGCCGCCTTTTCAATCTTCCCGATATCGGACAAAAGGGCGGGGTCTTCGGGGGATTTGTAGAGGAGGGAAAGGTTCCAGACGGGAAGTTCTTCGGTATTCATTCTTGCCTCGCTTGTATCCGGCGCATCCTTTCCGCCCCCGGCTTTGTCATGTCCTCGCTCAAGGGCTCGCCGTAGCGCTGCTACTGCCTCGCCCTCTCGCTCCGGGATTCCTCGCCGGGAACGGAAAAATCGCGCCTGTAAATCTCTACGCAAATAACTTGATGTTTTTGGCAACCTCCCGAAGTATGTGGCACCGGTTACCAAAAGAAAAGGGGGTTACGCAAAATCCGTTTCTCGTAATAGAATCGCCTCTACAAGGAGTTGATGTGGATTTCAAGAGTTTCGCGGAGACCTTCAGCCTCGTTTTCGTAGCGGAGATGGGCGACAAGACCCAGCTTCTGGTTATGGCTCTGGCGGCGCGCCACGCTTGGGGGAGCGTCCTTATCGGCGCGGCCTCGGCCTTCGCGGTTCTCGGGGTAATAGCCGTGGCGGTGGGTCAGGTTCTCTTTCGCGTGGTGGACCCGCTCTGGATAAAGCTCGCCGCAGCCTTCCTCTTCATGGTCCTCGGCCTTATGGCGCTCTTCGGAAAGGAGGAATCCGGCGGGGAGGAAAAGGAGGAGCCCCACACCCGCTCAATCGCGCTCGGGGTCTTCGGCCTCATCTTCGTGGCGGAGCTTGGCGACAAGACGCAGTTGGCGACGATGGGGATGGCGGCGAGCTCCCCTTCGGCCCTCTGGGTCTTCGCGGGCGCTACCCTCGCCCTCTGGTCGGTCTCCCTCATCAGTATATTCTTCGGCAAGAAGGTGGTGGCGAAGCTGCCGGAAGCCCTCGTCCGCAAGGGTTCGGGGGTCCTCTTTATCTTTTTCGCGCTTCTCACCGCCTGGTCGGCGCTCAAATAGGGCAGGGGCACAGGGGAGAGGGAGACTCCCCGCTCTGCACGGCCCAGAGGCCGTGGTAGACGCCGCCCTGCGCCACCAGCTCGGCGTGGGTTCCCCTCTCGACTATGAGCCCGTCTACGAGGACAAGAATCTCGTCACAGCTCTTGACCGTCGAAAGCCGGTGGGCGACCGCAACGGTAATCCTTCCCGCCCCGAACTCCCCCAGCCCCTGCTGGATAATCTCCTCGGTCCGGGTGTCCACCGCCGAGGTGGCCTCGTCTAGAAGGAGGATGGCGGGGTCGCGAAGGAGAGCCCTCGCGAGGGATATTCGCTGCCTCTGCCCGCCCGAGAGCTTGACCCCCCGCTCGCCGACCCAGGTGTCGTAGCCCTCCGGCAGTTCCATGATGAACTCCTCAGCCCCCGCGATCCGCGCCGCCGCCCGCATCTTCTCCTCTTTCGCCTCCGGCGCTCCGAGGAGGATGTTTTCCGCTACGGTGCCGGAAAAGAGAAAGGCGTCCTGCGAGACGTAGCCTATATGTTTTCGGAGGCTGTCGAGCTTTATGGAGCCGAGGGGTCTCCCGTCAACGAGAATCTCGCCCCTCACCGGGTCGTAATAGCGCAAGATGAGCTTTATTATCGTGGATTTGCCCGCTCCCGTCGGCCCCACTATCCCTATCATTTTGCCGCGCTCGGCCCGAAACTGCGCGCCGTGGATAATTTCCTCCCTTTCGGGGTAGGCGAAATGGACCTGCCTGAATTCGAGTTTTGCCGGAGGGGCGGTAAGTTCCACCGCGTCCACCGCGTCCAGAATAGTGGGCGTCGTCTCAAGAAGTTCCAGAATCCGCTCGGCGGAAGCTTCTGACCGCTGAATCTGGTTGATGAGCATTCCGAAGATGAAGAGCGGCATAACGAGGCGCATGGAAAAGAGGATGAAGCTGGTGTAGTCGCCCACGCTGGGGCCGTTGCCGCCGAAGGTGAGTGCTGCGCCCCCGGCGATGAGAGCGGCGTAGGTTACCCCCGCTATGGCGTAGATTAGCGGGATGAACTTCGAGCGGTCTATTGCGGCGGAGATCGCGGAATCCCTGTAAACGGCGGAGCTTTGGCGCACCCTTTCGGCCTGCGATTTTTGCGCGGTGTAGGCCTGTATGACGCCCATCCCCTGAAGGTTGTTCTCCACGATGGAATTTATCGCGCCGACGGCGAACCTCGCCTGCCGGTACTTAGGCTGCACCGTCACAGCGAAGTATTTTATGGCGACGATGACGAAGGGAAGAGGGACGAAGAGGAGGAGGGCGAGCCTCCAGTCCAGGAAGAGAAGAATGCCGTAAGTACCCGCGAAGGTTATGACAATCCTTATTATCGAGGTGGTCGCGTCGGAAAAGAAGTTCTCAAGGTTGTCCACGTCGGCGACGATAATCGACATCAGGTCGCCGATGTGGCGCTCCTCGAAAAAGGAGGCCTCGAGCTTTTGCAGATGCTCGTAAATGCCTGTCCTGAGGTCGTGGCGGACCCTCTGGGCGATATCCGACCAGAAAAAATCGCTCAGGCTCTGGAAAAGGGCCAGACCGAGAAAGGTCCCCAGAATCAGCAGCCCCTGGAGGACGAACCACGAGCCGGGAGTGGTTTTTGGCTGGGTCAGCCTGTCCACCACCGCGCCGACGATGACGAAAGGGAGGAGGTCGAAGCCGCGCGCCGCCACGTTCGTTACGAGGCCCGCCCAGACCTTCGCCGAGTAAGGGCGCAGGAAGGGCCAGAGTTTCCAGAGGTATTGTCCCATCGGGGTGTCGCGGGTTTCCCCGTTCTTTTTCGTCATGTCGCCGCCTTGAATTATGATTGCCCTATGGATGATATCATAATTTTTCTTCTCTTTCGCCGATTACGGGGGAAGTTTCAGGGCGCGGGCGGCTGTGGATAATTATCGGGAGCGCCGCCGGAAAGCGTTGCGCGTTCAACCCTTTCGTTTGATTGTTAAAGTGTTTTTTGGCATAATGACGGGCTTGCTTGAACGCTATCTTTACGAGGCGAAATGAAAAAAGAAGTCGTTGCGATAATTCTTGCCGCCGGGAAGGGAACCCGCATGAAATCCTCCCTTTCCAAGGTTCTGCACCCGATTCTGGGCGTCCCTCTGCTGGGATACCCGGTCGAAGCGTGCCGGAAAGCCGGCGTAAGCGACGTCGTAGCCGTTATTGGCCATCAGGGCGAGGCCGTCAGGGAGGTTTTCCGCGATACCGGGCTGGTTTTCGCCGTTCAGGAAGAGCAAAAAGGCACCGGCCACGCGGTTTTGTGTGCGCGTGACGGTGTCGGCGAGGGAAAAGGTGTCGCCCTTATCCTCTGCGGCGACGTGCCTCTGATACGCCCGGAGACCCTGCAGGCGCTTCTTGAGAGCCACCTTTCAAGCGGCAATCTCGTCACCGTGCTCTCGATGGCCCCCGAAAATCCGGCGGGGTACGGCAGGCTGGTGCGCTCGGACAAGGGCGGTCTCCTCTCGATCGTCGAAGAAAAAGACGCCACCGCCGAAGAGAAAGAGATAAAAGAGGTAAACACCGGGACCTACGCCGTGACGATGCCCTGGCTCTGGGGGGCGCTCGGCCAGGTCGGCTCCGACAACAGCCAGGGCGAGTATTACCTCACGGACATAGTCAAAATCGCCGCCCGGGAGGGCAAGGCGGGCTCGCTCCTTCTCGGCGACCCCGTAGAGGTGATGGGCATAAACGACCGCGCGCAGCTGGCCGAAGCTTCGCTGCACATGCGCGCGCGCATAAACAGGACGTGGATGGAGAGCGGCGTCACTATCGAAGACCCCTCCTCGGCGTGGATCGAGCCCGAAGCGGTAATCGGAGAGGACGTAACCATAGGCCCCGGCGTCAGTCTGGCGGGGCGCACTGTGGTCGGGCGGGGAGTTGTCATAGGGCAGGGAACCCTCGTAAAGGATTCCGAGATAGCGCCCGGGGCAATCGTAAAGCCCTACTGCGTAATCGAAAAGGCCTTCGTGGGCGAGCGGGCGGTAATCGGGCCCTTTGCGCATCTTCGTCCGAAATCTAAAATACTCGCCGAAGCGAAAGCTGGTAACTTTGTCGAAATTAAAAACTCCGTCATAGGAGACGGCAGCAAGGTAAGCCACCTGAGCTACATCGGAGATTCCGAGGTCGGCAGAAACGTCAACGTCGGCGCGGGCACCATTACCTGCAACTACGACGGAGCAAACAAATGGGGCACAAAGATCGGGGACGGCGCCTTCATCGGCTCCAACTCCAGTCTGGTGGCCCCCGTGTCCATCGGCGCCGGAGCGGTCGTCGGGGCGGGTTCGACCATTACCAAAGATGTCCCTCCCGGTTCGCTGGGTATAGGCAGGGCCATGCAAAAATCGATAAGCGGCTGGAAGAAACCGGTTAAAAAGACCGGGGGAGACAAGTAAGAAATGTGCGGGATAGTTGGCTACGTCGGGCGGCAGGAGTGCGTCCGCATCATAATGGACGGACTCAAAAGGCTCGAATACCGGGGTTACGACTCCGCCGGAATTGCTGTTTACGACGAGGGGCTGATAAACATCCGCCGAAGCGTCGGAAAGCTGGTCAACCTCGAAAACAGCCTCTTTTCCGCTCCCCTGGCGGGATGCCTCGGCATCGGCCATACCAGATGGGCGACCCACGGCGCTCCCAACGAGCAAAACGCCCATCCGCACAGCATGGGCGACATATCGGTCGTCCACAACGGCATTATCGAAAACTACATGGCGCTCCGCCGCGAGCTTGTCTCCGAGGGGTACGTCTTCACCTCCGACACCGACACGGAGGTAATCCCCCTTTTAATCCACAAGTACCTCGACACCGGAATCTCCGTGGAGGAGGCCTTCCGGGCAGCTCTCGGCCGCCTCGAAGGCTCCTACGCCGTGGCGGTCATCTGCGGGAGGGATTCGGGCAGGCTCTACGCGGCGAGAAAGGCCAGCCCCCTGGTCCTCGGCCTCGGCGAAGGGGAGAATTTCGTCGCCAGCGACATACCCGCCCTCCTCTCCCACACCAGAAAAATAATCTTTCTGGAAGACGGCGATGTCGTGATACTGGACCACGACGGCGCGAAGGTAACCGACTCGACCGGAAAGGCGGTCTCCCGAGAGATACACCAGATCAGCTGGTCCCCCGCTATGGCGGAAAAGGGCGGCTACAAGCATTTCATGCTAAAAGAAATTTTCGAGCAGCCACGCGCCATCGCCGAAACCCTTTCGGGCAAGCTTCACCCGATAGAGGGCAGGGTGGAACTGGAGGGCGAACGGGCCGACGAGATAGCGCGTTCCCTAAAGACGCTGCACATAGTCGCCTGCGGCACCAGCTACCACGCGGGTCTGCTCGGCAAATACTGGATCGAGAAGCTGGCCAGAGTGCCCGTGGTGGTCGATCTGGCCAGCGAATACCGCTACAGAAACCCGATAATCGACAGCGGCACGGCGCTTCTGCTGGTCAGCCAGTCAGGGGAAACCGCCGACACCCTTGCGGCGCTCGAAGAAGGCCGCTCCAAGGGTGCGTCGATACTTTCGATTTGCAACGTGGTCGGCTCCTCGCTGGCGAGAGCCTCCGACGCCACCCTGTTCACTCACGCAGGCCCCGAAATAGGCGTCGCCTCCACAAAAGCCTTTACGACTCAGCTCGCAACCCTGTATATCATGGCCCTTTTCATCGCCAGGGCGCGCGGGATGCTGACTGCCGAAGAGATTATGGAAAAGATGGAGGTCCTCCGGAAGGTTCCCACCGCCGTCGAGCACGCCCTGGAGTTTGAAGGAGAATACGTAAAGGCCGCGCAGGCTATACGGGACGCCAGAAGCGCGCTCTTTCTCGGACGCGCCCTGAACTTTCCCATAGCCCTCGAAGGCGCGCTCAAGCTCAAGGAAATAAGCTACATACACGCCGAGGGGTACGCCGCCGGAGAGATGAAGCACGGCCCCATAGCCCTCGTAGACAAGGAGCTTCCCGTAATCGCCCTCATGACAAAGGGATCCTCCTACGACAAGATGCTTTCAAACGTGGAAGAGGTTCGCGCAAGGGGCGCGAGAATCTTCGCGATAGCCTCGAAGGATGACGAGACGGCCGGGAAAATGAGCGAAGCGGTTTTGCCCGTTCCCGATTTTCCCGAGGAGCTTATGCCCATCGTCGCCAGCATCCCCCTGCAGCTCCTCGCTTACCACGTGGCGGAACTGAAGGGAACGGACGTAGACCAGCCGCGCAATCTCGCTAAATCCGTAACGGTCGAGTAGCCCGGCGGCCATGAAAATGAAATCCGCCCATTCGACGCAGCCGGAACCGGCCGGCTTTTTGACAGAGAGAAAAATGAAAAGTCCTGGAAAGGCTTTATTGTCCCTCACGGTTGCCGCCCTTCTGGCCTCGCTGGTCCAGGGCTGTTCCACCGGCGTCAAGTACACCAACATACCGCCGGGAACCGTCCGCACCCTCGAAGAAGCTCCCCCCTCCGCGGTGGTGGAGAGCGAGAAGGTGGAAATTCCCGTTTACGGGGACGAGGAGCCCTCCCTGCAATACAAGGCGGGGCCGGGGGACGTCCTTCTGGTCAGCGTTTTCGGCAGGCCGGATTTCGGAAGCCCGATACTGGTAAACGGCCAGGTTCAGGGGAGCAGGGTTGACGGGGACGGCCGCATACAGCTGCCGATGCTCGGCTCTATAGAAGTCAGGGAAAACACCACCGAAGAGATACGGGCCAAAGTAGAAAAGCTTCTCTCCTTGTACCTCAAGGAACCCTCGGTGACCGTCGAAGTCCTCGCCTACGGAAGCAAGCAGATATCCCTCCTCGGCCAGTTCAACGCGCCGGGGGCCTACTATCTTGACAGGCCGACCCGCCTCCTTCAGGCGCTGGCTCAGGGCAAAGGGCTTAAGGACAACGCCGATCTCAAGTCGGCGAGGCTGGTCCGCGACCAGAAGGTGCTTCCGGTCGATATCTACGCGCTGGTGCGTGAGGGCGAGGTAGCCAACAACATCTGGATGCGCCCCGGCGACACGGTTTTCGTGCCCCAGCAGATGGGACGAAGGGTGTACGTCTTCGGGGCGGTGAAGCGCCCCGGCCCCATTGACATACCCGAAGACCAGAAGGCGATAAACCTTACGCAGGCCGTCGCCTTCGCGGGTCTTTCCGACGCCAACTACGAAGAGGGGCACATACGCATAATCCGCTCCCGGTCCGCGACAAAGGGTGAACTGATGGTCGTCGATCTCAAGAAAATCCTCGACGGAGAGGCGCTGCCCTTCATGCTCGTGGAAAACGACATAGTGTTCGTACCCAAGGGCGAGCTTGGGGAGTGGAATCAGGCTATCGCCGAAATGATGCCCACCCTGCAGGCCGTCGGCGCGTTTTTGCAGCCTTTCGTCCAGATTCGCCTGCTCACCAGCGGCCGATGATTAAATCCGTGCGAATAATTGAGGTGATGGCTTGAGTCCTAACGAATCCAAAACCGGCGCCGTGGTTTCTCCCGAGGAAACCGTCTCGATACGGCAATTTATCGACGTTGTGCTGCGCCGCCTGAAAATCGTACTGTTCTGCTTTTTTCTGATCTTCTCATTCTCCGCCCTGTACACGTTTAAAGCCGCGCCCGTTTACAGACTCCAGTCAACTCTTTACGCCAAGCAGAGCAAAGCCAGCATCTCCGTCCTGGACGACCTTGGAATCGGCGCCCCGAGTCCCATCGAAGCGGAGATGCAGATACTCAAATCGAGAACCAATATCGAAGAGGTCGTCAGAAGGCTTCATCTCGACTGGGGGGTAAGCAAGAAAAACCGCCAGGTCTCCGTGAAGGTAGCGGACTATTTTCTCCCCCCCGAAACCGAGGAGAGGACGCTTTCGATAACCTTGCAGGGAGACGGAGACTTCAGCGTAGCGCATAAAGACGCGATTCTCGGGCAGGGGCGCGTCGGCGAACCCTTCAACAGCGGCGGAATCAGGCTGAAACTCGAAAAACTGGAGGGCCCCGCCGGGGAAAAATTTGAAATCACCTACAAGTCCTTCAGCGCGGTAGTCCGTGAAGCGCTGAGCAGCATCACCGCGGTGGAAGTCGGCAAGAAGACCAACGTCATCGAAGTCTCCTGCATGGATACCGATCCCGTCAGGGGGATGGAGATAATCAACACCCTTGTGGACGTGTATCTCTCGCGGACGATAGATTTCAATACCGGAGAGGCCTCCCAGTCCCTTCAGTTCATCGAAAAGCAGCTTGCCGAGGTCAAAAAAGTCCTCGAAGGCGCTGAAAAGGACCTTGAGAACTACCGGAAGAAGACGGGCATCGTCCTTCTGGACGACGAGGGCAGGAAAATCGTCGAAACTCTGGCGGATCTGGAGAACCGCAAGGCGCAAATTTCCTTCAACCGAAGACAACTCGAAATTTCGGTGGCTTCGCTTAAGGAGGCCGCCGCCAGGGGGAAGAGTTTTTTTCCCGCCGCAAACTTTTCCGATCCTCTGGTGGCTGAACTGAGCAAGCGCCTCTCCGAACTCGAATTGAAAAAGCAGTTTCTCCTCACCGATTCCACCGAGGACCATCCCATGGTCCGCCAGATTGAAAGCCAGCTGGTGGAAACGAGGGCGCGGCTTCTTTCCGTCAACGAAGAAGCCCTCGCCCAGACGGCGAGAGAGCAAAACGCCATCGAAGATCAGATAAAGACCAATGAAAACCGCCTCAAGGACCTGCCGGAGGTGGAAAGAACTCTCGCGGGACTCACCCGCGTCATGAAGGTCAACTCCGACATGTACATGTTTTTGCTCGAAAAACATGAGAGCGCCAGAATCCTCAAGGCTTCCACGATAAGCAACATTCGCGTCATCGACCAGGCGATAGTCCCGGATCTGCCGGTCAAGCCGAACAAGCCGAGAAATCTGGCGCTGGGCTTTTTGCTGGGGTTGTTTATCGCCGTCGGCGTCGCCTTTATCGTGGATCACCTGGATAACGCCGTTAAGACTGCCGACGAAGCCGCTAAAACAACCGGGATGCCGGTCCTGACCCAGATTCCGTACATGGGAAGCAAGCGCAAAAGGGAAAAGAAAAACGGCAAGCACGCCAAAATCCAGGAAGAGGGGCCGATTGAAGCGCTCGTGGGACACCACGATCCCAAGTCTCCCATAACGGAAGCCTACAGGCGCCTCCGCACCGCGCTTCGCTATTCAAATATTGAAAAACCTTTCAGGAAGATAATGTTCACCAGTTCCCTTCCCGGCGAGGGCAAGTCCACAACCGCCGCGAATTTCGCGGTCGTTCTGGCCCAGACGGGTTCCAGGGTTGTGCTGGTCGATTGCGACCTGCGCAAGCCGGTAATAGAGACATTCTTTAACCTGCCGCGTTCGCCGGGCCTGACGGAGCTTATCGCCAAAGAGGCAACTCTGGACGAGGGGATAAAGCCCACACAGATACCGGGTCTCTTTCTTCTTCCCTGCGGAGTCATCCCCCCCAATCCCACCGAACTGATAGGTTCGGACAGGATGAAAGAGGTGTTGCACGAGCTCGAGGAACAATTCGATTTCATAGTCATCGATACGCCCCCGGTAATGCCCGTATCGGATGCGCAGGTGCTTGGAGAAGCAGCGGACAGGGTTGTGCTTGTCGTTTCGGCCGGCAAGACACCCGCTCCGGCGCTCAGACTCACAATAGAGAGGCTTAAAGAGACCAACGCCGAGGTTTGCGGACTGGTTTTAGGCCATCTGACGAAAAGCAGAGCGGGCTATTACAGTTACGGCTATGGCTACGGAGCCTACGACAAATACTACGGAGACAAATCCGGCAAGCACAGCGAAGAAAAATGATCAAACGGCTCCTCTCCCTGGTAAAAAGCAAAAAACCGGTCCCGGCCGGTAATTATACGGATCATCACTGTCATATTCTGCCGGGGGTGGACGACGGAGCGAAGACGATCGACGAATCTCTGGATATGGCGCGGGTGCTGTCGTCGCTGGGGTTTACCACGGTCCATTGCACGCCTCACTGCATGCCGTACTACTCAGAACTTTTGCCCGAAACGGTCAGGGAGATGGCGGTTTCCCTTCAGGGCCGGATCGACGAAGAGGGAATAGCCCTCCGGGTATTACCCGGCATGGAGTACCTGATCACGGAAGGTTTCGCGAAATTTATCCCCGACCTTCTTCCTCTTGGCGGCACCGGTTTTGTCCTCGTCGAGACCGAAAGGCATATGCACCAGGATTTTCTGGTCGATATGCTCTACAAGATAAAGCTCAAGGGGCTCACTCCGCTCATCGCGCATCCCGAAAGAACGCCCCAGGTTCTCAGAGACAAATCCCTCTTCGATAAAATCATGAAAATGGGATGCGCCTTCCAGATAAACCTCGCGAGTTTCTCGGGGCTTTACGGCCCGGAGGCGAAAGCGCTCAGCAAAAAAACCATGAAGGATTTCGGGGCTCCTATCATCGGGTCGGACGGGCACAGCGTTCATCAGATAAAAAAATACGTTTCAGAGGGAATGAAAACCTGGCTTGAAGGCCGGGAGCCATAGGGACAGGGTGAGAAGTGATAAAATTTGACGGCATTTCCGGGAAAAGAGAAAAGATCGCCGTAGTCGGGCTCGGCTACGTCGGGCTACCTCTCGCCGCGGCTTTCGGCAGGGTCGCCGAGGTCATCGGCTTTGACATAATGGAAAAAAAGATTGAAGCGCTCCGGCTCGGCCATGACGCCACCGGCGAGTTGACCGCCGGGGACCTTGCGTCCACGAGAATCGACTACACTACCGATCCCGGAAAACTAAAGGAAGCCCGTTTCCTTATCGTAACCGTACCGACCCCCATCGACGGGAACAACCGGCCCGATCTGCGGCCCGTCGAGTCCGCTTCGAGGATGATAGGCAAAAACCTCTCCAGGGGTTCGATAATCGTCTACGAATCCACCGTCTACCCCGGAGTGACCGAAGAAATTTGCGTGCCGATACTCGAAAAGGAATCCGGCCTTCGGTGCGGGGCGGATTTTCGGGTCGGGTACTCGCCGGAGAGGATAAATCCCGGCGACAAGGTTCACACTGTGGATAAAATCATAAAGGTCGTCTCCGGCCAGGACGAAGAGACCCTCGAAACGGTCGCCCGCGTCTACGAGATGATCGTAAAGGCCGGGGTTCACCGCGCCCAGTCGATAAAAGTTGCCGAGGCGGCGAAGGTAATCGAAAATACCCAGCGAGACATAAACATTGCCCTGATGAACGAGCTTTCAATCATCTTCGGGAAGCTCGGCATAGATACCCGGGCCGTGCTCAAAGCGGCCGGGACAAAGTGGAATTTTCTTAAATTCACCCCCGGCCTCGTCGGCGGCCACTGCATAGGGGTAGACCCGTACTACCTCACCCACAAGGCCGAATCCGTCGGTTACCACCCGGAGGTAATCCTTTCGGGGCGGCGTATCAACGATTACATGGGCAAGTACGTCGTCGAGAACACCCTCAAGGAGATGATACGCGCAGGCAAGGCGATACAGGGCAGCAAGGTTCTCGTCCTGGGCCTTACCTTCAAGGAAAACGTGCCCGACATCCGCAACTCCAAGGTCGTGGATATCGTAAACGGACTTTCGGAATACGGAGTGGAGGTTTGCGTGACCGATCCTCTGGCGGACCCGGCCGAAGCGATGCACGAATACGGCATCACCCTGCACTCCGTGGAGTCTTTGGGGGCGGTGGACGCCGTGGTTCTGGCGGTAGCCCACGAAGCGTACGCCGGGCTGACACCCGAAACCCTTGCCGCGCTGATGAGGAAAGGCAACGGAAAAGGCGTCATCATCGACGTAAAGGGGTTTTTGGACAGACGCCTGGTCGAGGAAGCCGGAATCCGCTACTGGCGTCTCTAGATGATGGCAGGCGCAAAAAATCCCTGCCCGATACGGGAGGCGGCTGCGGTATGACAGCCACGGCGGGGTTTAAACCCAATTTCAGCGCAAAGCAATACGGGAAAAACCTCTTTTCCAATATTACGCTTCTGGCGGTCAACAGCGTCATAGGGATACTTTTCACGCCGTATCTCATAAAGCATCTCGGCGTCGCGGCTTACGGCCTCGTTCCCCTGATAAACGGCATAACAAGCTACCTGACCCTTATCACCGCCTCGATAAACAACGCGGTCGGCCGCCACATGGTCGTCGCCGCAAGCAACGGCGAACACGACAAGGCGGTGCTCATCTTCAACACCTGCCTCTGGGGGTCGATAGGCCTTGGCGTCTTCATGATGCTTCTGGCTCTGGGGGCCACCCTGAAGGTCGAAGCCCTCATAAACGTTCCCGAAGGATTCACCTTCGACGCCCAGGCGCTGCTTCTTACCTCGGTCCTTTGCGTCGCCATTACCTTCGTTTCCACTCCTTTTTCACTCGCCATGTTCTACAGCAACCGTCTCGACGCCAGATCCAACGTAACCCTCCTCAACAGGATCGTTTACGTGGTTCTGGCTTTCGGCCTGATAGGCTTCGTCACCGCGCGGCCCCTCATGATAGGTCTTGCGGCGGTGGCCGGAACCGTGGTGGCTTTCGTTCATACCCTGCGGTACTGGCGGCTTCTGACGCCGTGGCTGAAGGTAAGGTTCGAGTTCAGCCTGGGAGTTCTGCGCGAATTCATGGAGTTCTCCCTGTGGGTGATGGTGAATCAGCTGGGCAACATGATCTTTCTGACGGCCGATCTCATCATCGTCAACAGGATGATAGGGCCCACGGCAAACGGCGTCTACGCCGCGCTTTTGCAGCTCGTGATACTTCTTCGGGCGTTCAGCACCGCGGTATCGTCGGTTTTCGCTCCGGCGATAGTTCATATGTACGCCAGAAACGATTTTGACGCTCTTTACGACTATTGCGCGAGGTCTGTAAGGGTCATGGGGTTTGCGCTGATCGCGCCGGTAGCCGCTATCTGCGCCTTCTCCTACCCGCTGCTTCGCGTCTGGCTTGGCGAGGAGATTGCCGCAAACTCGGGCCTTCTCTTCTTCATGACCTTTCACATGTGCTTCAACCTCGCGGCGCTTCCGCTCATATCCGCCTTTCAGTGCAAAAAACGGGTGCGCACCCTGGGGCTTGTCACCTGTCTTTCGGGGCTCTTTAACGTAGGGGTTGCGGTATTGCTGCTGAAGGTCACCTCCCTTGAGATGTTCGCCGTCGCCGTAGCGGGGATGATCGCCTTTACCCTGAGAAATTCGGTTTTCACGCCGATATATCTGGCCGGGTGGCTCAGAAGGCCGTGGTACTCCCTGTTTTTCCCCATACTAAGGGTTTTTCTCGCCGTATCTGCCGCGGTATTGGCGGGCCGGAGCTTTGAACTCTTCTGGACCGTTGAAAAACTGCCGGGTTTGGCGGGTAATGTGGCATTGTTGACTGTTCTTAGCCTCTGCATCGGCTGGCTCGTAATCTTCAACGCCGATGACAGGCGAAAGGCCTTCGCGCTGGCGTCCTCGTACGTCAAAAGGCAAGGTTGAGCGAAAGCTTCATGGAGACAGTTGAATGAGATCACTGTTACGGATAATCGGAATTCTTAAAAATCGCTTTGAGAAAGCGGCGGATCCCGTAAAATACGCCCGTTCCATCGGGGTCAGGGTCGGGGAAAATTGCCGCCTTTTGGGCGTGGAGTTCGGAAGCGAGCCATTTTTGATCACAATCGGCGACCGCGTTACCATCACCAACGGAACCCGTTTCATCACCCATGACGGCGGTGTGTGGGTCTTTCGCGGCAAGCACCCGGACATGGACGTCTTCGGCCCCATAACCGTCGGCAACAACGTCTTTATAGGGGTCAACAGCATCATCCTCCCCGGCGTAACCATAGGCGACAACGCGGTCGTTGGCGCGGGCTCGGTGGTAGCGAAAGACGTTCCTCCAAACACCGTCGTCGCCGGGGTTCCGGCGAGACAGGTGCGAACTCTGGACGAATATTATGAAAAAGCCATGAAGAAGGCGGTCTTCATCCGTTCATTGCCGATGAAGCAGAAGAGAAAAATTCTGCTCGAAAAATTCGGGCTCGGAA
This sequence comes from bacterium, assembly GCA_004322275.1. NCBI lineage: Bacteria > bacterium. The sequence continues at coordinate 25,680 of SCTA01000018.1, read as the reverse complement.
AGTAGAAGCGGGCGGATGAAGATTCTGTGCGTAACCGGAACGCTTGCGGGAGGGGGGGCCGAGCGGCAGCTCGTAAACCTCGCGCGCGGTTTCAAGGAGGGTGGGCACGAGGTCTCCTTCCTGGTGCTCGGCCACAGCGCGGAAACGAATTTTTACGGCCACCTGCTGGAAGAGGCGGGCGTACCCCTCATCGTTGCGGGCCTTGGGGGGACCCTTCCGGATAAAATGCTTTCCCGCTTTACCCTTGGCCGTATCCTCGCCCGCAGTTTGCGCATAAGGAGGCGGATAAAGGAGTTTGACGCCGACGTGGTTCTCTCCTTCCTCTGGCCGGCCAACCTTCAGGTGATATTCGCAGGGTTTCCACTGAGGAGCTGGGGCCTTGCAGTCGGCGAACGCAGCGCGAACGAGGCGTTCTTCCATTCCAGAAAAGGCAGGTCCGTTCTTTCGGCCTACCGTTTCGCGGACGCGGTGGTAACGAACTCCTTCGCCAACGCAAAGATGATCGCCGGGGTGAGGCCTTTTCTCTCCCCGAAGCTCCACACCATTTACAACTCTGTGGATTTCGATACCTTCAAACCCTCCCCGGAGTACACTCCCCGGCAGGGGGGCAAAACCCTCATCGTTGTCGCGGCGACCCTCCGGTCCCTCAAGAACGCCGGGAGGCTGGCTCAGGCGATTGCCTCTCTGGAGCCGGAGTGCCGGGAAAAGCTCCGCGTCGAGTGGTACGGCCATCGCAGTTCGACGGAGCCAAAGGAGTATGACGAAGTCCGGAAGACAATCTCCGGGCTCGGCATAGGGGAGCAATTTCGCCTCATGGGGCCGAGCAACGAGATAGCGAAAGCCTACCGGCAGGCCGATTTCGTGGGGCTTTTCAGTGTGCTGGAGGGGCTGCCGAACGGCGTCTGCGAAGGGATGGCCTGCGGCAAGCCGATCTTGACCAGCGATGTCTCGGACGCGAGAAAACTGGTTGAAGAGGGCAGAAACGGCTTCGTCTGCGACCCTCTGGACGTGGCCTCGATAGCCGGGGTTCTGCGCTTTGCGGTGCGGGCCAAAGACGAAGAAATTCTGGAAATGGGCCGCTGCAGCCGGGAAAAAGCTGAAAGACTTTTCGGTGGAGGCAGCGCCGTGTCAAAATACGCCGGTCTTCTGGCGGGCCTCGTCCGTAAACCACGACAGGCGAATTTGAAATGACGAATTCCGGACAGTTAAAGAGACAAGGCATCTGATGTACAGCAAACCCGCGCCGGTCAGTCTCACCGGCATGGCTCTTATGATGATGGGGCTCTATCTGTTTTGCGTCCCGTTCTTCATGGCGAGCTACATGCAAAAGCTGCTTTTGGCCGCTGTCGCTTTCGCGTACTTCGACGCCCTGGTTTTACGGCGCATAAAACCAGGAAGGGATGAACTGGCGGTTTTCGGGTTTTCCCTCTGGGCTCTCGCCCTGATTTTCACAATGCCCCTTGACGGCTCCACGGAATACATTGCAATCCGTTTTTTCTCCGTCTTCGCCGTTTACTCGCTGACAAAGCGCCTCGCGATTTCGCGCCGCAGATGGATGCTTCTGGGGCTTTGCTACATCGCGGGCTGTTTCATAGCCGCCGGACTCGTCTTGTATAGCTGGCTTCTGGGGGAAAGCATCGCGGGCCGGTTCACCGTGGAGGGGCTCAACGCCAATTACGTCGCCTACTGCCTGGCTACGGCTGTGCCCGTGGTTATCTCTCTTTACTGGAGCAGTGGAAGGGCGCGCAGCATTGGGCTGGCCGTCTTCTCCGTGGCGGTGTTCGGTTTCGCAATAGTTCTCACGGGCAGCCGCGGGGCCGTGGGGGCGCTTGTCGCGGCGCTGGGAATCTTCTGTCTCTACCAGCTTCGCTCACGGATGTTTGTGGGTGTCCTGACGGCGGCGGCCGTGATGGCCGCGAGTTACGGCGCTTTCTTGCTGGTGCCGGAAGAAACCCAGATGCGGCTCATGGGCGACTTCGCGGGAGGGAGCGCGGACGTAGCCTTTACCGGGCGTCTGGAGGTCTGGCCGTACGCCCTGAAGCTTTACTCCGAAAACCCGATTTTCGGCGTAGGGCCGGGCGCCTTCGCCGAAACTAACCCTCTCCTCATCGGCGCGCATAACGTTTTTTTGAGCGTGGCCGTGGAAACCGGCACAGTCGGTCTCGTCCTCTTTGTAATCGCGACAGTTATCTGCGCACGGCGCGCAAGGTATTTGAGTTGGGGCCACTGGGGGAAATGGAGTATGTTTGTCCTTTTGGCGGTCTGGACGCCGATCGCGTTCACAGGGATATGGGAAACCGCTCCGGCATCCTGGTTCGCCTGGGCGTGGACGGGAAACATCGCCCTTCTTTTCCCGGGCGAAAGAGAAACAGGCGGGTAACGGTTCTTGCAAGAAGTGAAAGGGTTTTGGGTTTGACAGGCAGAAGCAGAAACATCTTCAAGTTGATACTGAAAACCATACGGCTCAAGCGCGAAGCCATGCGGGCGAACCGGGACCCGGAGGGTTACGCCCGGTCTCTCGGCGTCAGGCTCGGGACCAATGTAACGTTGCTGGGCATAAGGCCCGGGACCTTCAGCACCGAGCCGTGGCTGATAACCATCGGCGACAACGTGTGGATAACTTCCGGCTGCCAGTTTATCACCCACGACGGGGGAACCCTTATCTTCCGCCGGGAGGTTCCCGATCTGGAGCTGACCGCGCCCATAACCATAGGCAACGACGTAATGATAGGCCGGGACGTTACGATACTTCCCGGCGTGAACATCGGCAGCCGCGTGATCATAGGGGCCGGTTCGGTGGTCGCCAAAGACATCCCCGACAATTCCGTTGCCGCGGGCAACCCCGCGCGCGTGATAAAGACCGCGGACGAGTACCTTGAAAGCGCAAAAAAACGCTCGCTTCATCTCGGCCACCTTTCGGGCCCGGAAAAGGTGGCGGCTTTAAAGCGCCACTTCAACGTAGAGTAATCCTCGGCAATGAGCATTTTTTCAGGTAACGGGGGAAAATGTCCACAAGCGGCTGGGTAGCGTACGTCGGGCCGATGCCCTTTCCCTGGGGCAGCGCGGGCTCCCGCAGAATGTACGGCGTCGCATCCTCTCTGGCAGCGGCCGGTTACAGGGTCGTCGTCGGGCATGGGGGCCATGAGCCGGGAAGAATCGAGCTTCTGCACGAGGATTCGGGCGCCGTCTCGCATATCGGCCTCGGGGAGCGTCCGGAGCAGCTAAAGGGCAGGATACGCAACATCCGCCACTCGCTCGTGCGGGGCTATCTTACCTCGGGCGCGCTGACGGTGCGCTGGCTGGACTCGCAATCCGTAAGGCCTACGCACGTAATCGCTTACGGCGGTTTTGCCCCGTACATGTTCAGATTGCTCGGCTGGTGCAGAAAAAATTCCATTCCCCTGATCGCGGACGTAGTCGAATGGTACGATCCCTCCCACCGGAGGGGCGGATATCTGAATCCTTTCTACCTGAGCGCAAAGTTCGCCTTCCGTTTTCAGTATGCGCGCTGCGACGGGGTCATCGCCATCAGCTCCTTTCTGGAAGATTACTACTCCGGCAGGGGGTGCAAAGTCATCCGGGTGCCGCCAACCCTCAACGTAGAGGGACTCGCGCAGAGGGTGCCGCGAAAAAGAGGCGCGAACGAACCTCTTACCCTTGTCTACGCGGGTTCTCCGGGAAAGAAGGACCTCGTCGGAAACGTGATAAAGGGGCTCCTTCTGGCGGATCCGGAGGGCAGGAGGACGCGCCTTCTCGCCGTCGGCCCGGCCAGGGAGCAGATTTTGCGGCTGCTGGGGGAAAGCGGCGAATTGCCTCCGAACGTCGTCGCGCTGGGACGCCTCCCCCAGCCGGAGGTGGCCAAAATACTGGAGAAGGCGGATTTCAGCGTCCTTCTTCGTCCCCGCGAAAAGTACGCCGAGGCCGGTTTCCCGACAAAATTCGTCGAAAGCCTGGCGGCGGGGGTGCCCGTAATCGCGAACATCACCAGCGACCTCGGGGATTACCTCCACGACGGCGTCGAGGGGCTCGTCTGCCGGGACCATTCGCCGGAAGGGTTCGCCGAGGCGCTTTCCCGGGCGATGGCTCTTTCTGCGCGGGAACTGGACGAGATGAGCGCCGCCGCCAGAAAAAGGGCGGAGGACTCCTTTGATTTCAGGAATTTCGCGAAACCTCTGGCCGCGTTTCTGGAGGAACTGAGAAGTTGAAGATTCTCGCTTCAGTTTTTCATTTTCTGGGCAGGCTCAGACGCCGCTTGACGATGTATGTAATGCGCCCTCTTTTCGGCGGCTGCGGCAAGCGATTCTGGTTCGATCCGCAAGGCCATTACACCTTCGGCAATATTTACGTGGGCGACGACGTAAGCCTCGGCCTTCGGCCAACCATGATAGCCGCGTTGTCCGAGATCCGCATAGGCAGCTACGTGATGTTCGGGCCGGAAGTGATGGTGATAGGGGGAGGCCACAACATTACGGTTCCCGGCCGTTTTATGAAAAGCGTCCATGAAAAGACCGGCAATGAAGACCTCGGAGTCGTAATCGAGGACGACGTATGGGTCGGAGCGAGAGCCGTCATTTTGCGCGGCGTGCGGGTGGGGCGCGGCTCGGTGATCGGAGCCGGAGCCGTCGTAACGAAATCGGTGCCGCCCTACGCTCTGGTTGCGGGGAATCCCGCGCGCATCATCAGATTTCGCTGGGACGTCGAAACGATTATGTCCCACGAGCAAAAACTTTATCCGGCCGAGAAGCGTTTTGCGAGGGAAGAGGTGGAGAAGTATATAAAAGAAAGCGAAATGCTTTCGCCCGCGAGGTTGAATCGTGGCTGACCGCCCACTTCGCGTGTGCCTGGTCTCCCCCGTGCCGCCGCCTTACGGCGGTATCGGTCACTGGACGCAGATGGTTCTTCGCCATTCCGAAAAACACGGCGATCTGGAGATGAGCGTAATAAACACAGCTCCCCGGTGGCGCGCCGTTCACGATCTGGCGAAATGGAAGAGGGTGACAGGGGGAGGGCTCCAGCTTTTGCGCGACGTGGCGAGGTTCATCTCCCTCATGATCAGGCGAAAACCCGACGTGGTGCACCTCACCACCTCGGGCCAGCTGGCCGTCGTCCGCGACATCTGGATTCTCAGGATTGCGCGGCTGTTCAAGGTTCCGGCGGTCTATCACATACGCTTCGGGAGGGTGCCCGAGATCGCCGGAGAGGGTACGTGGGAGTGGCGAATGATGCGCCGGGCGATGGCAATGGCGCACACCGTCATCCCCCTCGATTCGGCGACTGAAGACGCAATCCGGAAATACGCGCCCAAAGTCAGGGTGCTCCGTATTCCGAACTGCATCGACCCCTCCGAACTGCCCGCGCCCCGCGAACCAACCGGCGAGGGGACGGCCATGTACCTCGGCTGGGTAATTCCCACGAAGGGCGTCGGCGAGCTGGTGGAAGCCTGGACGCGGCTTAAGCCGAAGGGGTGGCGGCTTATGGTCGCGGGGCCCGGCGACGCGGCGTATAAAGAAGAGCTTCTAAAGACGCACCGGCCCGAAAGACTGGAGTTCACCGGCGAGCTCGGCCATGAAGAGGCGATGAAACTCTTGGCCGGGGCGGACCTCTTCGTGCTTCCGAGCTACACCGAGGGTTTTCCCAACGTGATTCTGGAGGCGATGGTTCTGGGGAGGCCGATAGTGGCAACCACCGTCGGGGCCATCCCGGAGATGATTTCGGACGGCTGCGGGATTTTAATCAGCCCCAAAAACGTTGAAGAACTGACGGATGCTTTGTCCCGCGCCCTTTCAGACGGAGCCTTGCGGGCCGGTCTCGGCGTTTGCGCCCGCGCCCGCGCCCTTGAGGAATTTTCAATCGAGGCGGTATTCGCGCGGTACAAGGCGCTGTGGAAAAGCTGTTCGGCCAAATCGAATTGATTAGCGGCGTCTTATCGCGGAGCAATCTGGTGTCGTCTGAAAAAATAACAAATTCCGGAAGTTCTGGCGGCGACGGCTTCGAAGGAGGGCGCTTTCTGGCCATGCTCATGGTGGTTTACGGCCATTGGCTCCAGTATGCAGGCCGTTACTCTCTTCCGGGGCTGACTCCGGGGGAGATAGCCAAAATACTGCATTATCTCTATTCGGTGCATATACAGGTTTTCTTTTTTATCGCCGGTTTTGTATATTATAAATATTCAAAGCCCATAGGCGGCTTCGGGAAATACCGGAGTTTCCTGGCGGGCAAGGCGCTCCGGCTTCTTGTCCCGTTTTTATCGGTCAGCCTGGTGCAGTTCGCCGTCAAATACTTTCTGGGAGGCGGAGAGCCCCGGCAGCTGGCAGTCATGCTGTTTGCGCCCCGTGGCGGACCGGCGGCGCATTTATGGTTCCTGTACGTGCTTTTTGCGATTTTTGCCATTGCGGGCTCAGCCGAACTGCTGCGCGGCGCAAAAAAGCCTATCGCGCTATTTGCTTGCTCGCTGGCTCTTGCGTGTCTGCCGATCGGGTTTCCTTCCTACAAAGAGTTCGGCTTGCTGGATTTGCAGTCGCTGGTCTGGTTTATGCAGTTTTTTCTGGCGGGAAGCGTTTTGGCCGAAAAGGGGCTTAACTTTCCGGCGCTTAACCGGTACTGGTTTTTCGCCCTCCTGGCGTTTGGCGTCTGGGGGCTCTCGCGGCCGGAGTCTTTTTCCGGCTATCCCTCGGCGGAGCAAGGGGTTTTTAACCGAATCTTTCAGTTTGCGGTAACCCTGGCGGGTATCGCAGCCGTGATCCGCTTCGGCTCTTTTGTAAAAGGAGTTCTCAGCCGATTTGTGGCCGGGATTTCCGGGCTATCCTACGACATATACCTGCTGCACGTTATTATAGCCCACGGCATGTTCACTGTTTTTGTAAGACTAAAACCGGGATTGGCGGCTTCGCTGGTCTGGGTGACGCTGGGCCCGGCGCTGTGCATTGGAACGGCGATTTTAATTGCCGGGGCGCTACGCGCATACGCGCCCCTGCGCATGGTTTTTCTGGGATTACCTTACCGGCGGTAGCCCAGCAAGGAAGGCAAAAGTACAATGTTCAAAAACAAAATTCTTCTTATTACCGGCGGCACCGGAACCTTCGGGAACGCTGTGCTCGAGAAATTCAGGGACTTTGATATCGGCGAGATACGCATATTCAGCCGCGACGAAAAAAAGCAGGACGATATGCGGAAGGAGTACGCCGATCCCCGGATAAAGTTCTACATCGGGGACGTGCGCAACGAATCGAGCCTTCGCGACGCGATGTCGGGGGTCGATTTCGTCTTCCACGCCGCGGCCCTAAAGCAGGTGCCCTCCTGCGAGTTTTTCCCGATGGAGGCCCTCAAGACCAACGCCATCGGCACCGAAAACGTCCTCACCGCCGCGATTCTGGACAAGGTCAAGCGGGTGGTGGTGCTCAGCACCGACAAGGCCGTCTATCCCATAAACGCGATGGGGATATCGAAGGCGATGATGGAGAAGGTCGCGGTGGCCAAATCGAGGGTCGCCGGGGCGAAGACGGTAATTTCCATCACCCGTTACGGCAACGTCATGGCCAGCCGGGGTTCGGTTATCCCCCTCTTTATCAAGCAGCTTCAGGAGGGCAAGCCGCTCACCGTGACCGATCCGGCGATGACCCGCTTCATGATGACCATCGAGGACGCGGTCGAACTGGTGGAGTACGCCTTCACCCACGGCAGCGCGGGCGACATCTTCGTCCAGAAGGCCCCCGCCTGCACCATCGAGACGCTGACGGCGGCGCTGAAAAAACTTCTGAAGGCGAAGAACCCAGTAGAGATCATCGGCACGCGCCACGGGGAAAAGCTCTACGAGGCGCTGCTTTCGCGGGAGGAGTTCGCCCACGCCGTGGACATGGGAGGTTACTACCGGGTCCCGGCCGACAGCCGCGACCTAAACTACGCCCTTTACACCAGCAAGGGCGAGCCGAAGCTCAGCGGCCTCGACGAATACCACTCCCACAATACCCGGCGCCTCGACATCGAGGATACCTGCGAGCTTCTGATGAAATTAAAGTGCGTAAGACAGGCGATTCGCGGCGAAAAGGTCGAAGTCTGACCTCTCCCGCTTTTAAGACAGGAAACGAGATGAAGGTACTTGTCACCGGCGCGAAGGGGTTCGTAGGGAAAAACCTCTGCCTGGCGCTTCGCGAGCGTAAAGAGGTCGAGGTCTTCAAATTCGACATCGACAATTCCCAAGAGGAATTGAAGGGCTTTCTGGCGAAGGCGGATATCGTATTCCACCTGGCGGGGGTCAACCGGCCCCGGAGCGTCGAGGAGTTCAAAAGCGGCAACGTCGGGTTCACCGGCGAGCTTTGCAATATCCTGAGGTCAATGGGGAGAAAACCGAAAGTAATTCTTACCTCCTCGATTCAGGCCGAGCGCGACAACCCTTACGGCGCCAGCAAGCTCGGAGCCGAGGGGGAACTGGAGAGCTACTGCGCGGCGACCGGGGCCGAGGGCGTCGTCTACCGGCTGAAGAACCTCTTCGGCAAGTGGTGCCGCCCGAACTACAACTCCGTCACCGCCACCTTCTGCAACAACATCGCGAAGGGATTGCCGATTCAGGTATCGGACCCAGCCTGCGAGCTTGAGCTAACCTACATAGACGACGTGGTCGTTGCCTTTTTGGCGGAACTCGAAGCCGCGCCCCGGCCCGGTTTCCGGTTCGCGGAGGAGCTGAAATCCACCCGTATAACCCTCGGCGAGCTTTCCGGGATGATTCAGGGGTTCAAGCGCCACCGCGAAACCCTTCTACTCCCCGATTACAGCCGAGAGTTCGTGCGGGCCCTTTACGCCACTTACCTGACCTATCTCGAACCCTCCGATTACGGCTACGGTCTCGACATAAAAGCCGACGACAGGGGAAGCCTCGCGGAATTCATAAAATCACCCCACTTCGGGCAGATTTTCATCTCTCGCACCAGACCCGGCATCACTCGGGGGAACCATTACCACCACACCAAGACGGAAAAATTCATGGTCGTGGAGGGGAGCGGAATCATACGGCTTCGCAGCGTCTTTGGCGGCGAGGTTCTGGAGTTTCCGGTGCGCGGCGAGGAATACAAGGTGGTGGACATACCTCCGGGGTACACCCATTCCATCGAAAACACCGGAAGCTCCGAGATGGTTACTCTCTTCTGGGCGAGCGAGCAGTTTAACCCGGGCAACCCCGACACTTTTTTCGCGCCGGTCCTTGGCGCGGGGGAGGGCAAGCAATGAAGGTAATGACCGTCGTCGGCACCCGGCCGGAGATAATCAGGCTCTCCCGCGTTATGGCGGCGCTCGACCGCCATCTCGACCACGTTATCGTCCACACCGGGCAGAACTACGACTACGAGCTGAACCAGATCTTTTTCGAGGACCTTGAGATACGTAAGCCAGATATCTTTCTGGAGGCCGCGGGGGCCACCGCCTGCCAGACGGTGGGCGCGATTATAGCAAGGGTAGACGAGGCGATGGGGTGTGAGAACCCGGACGCCATTCTCGTGCTGGGCGACACCAACAGCTGCCTCGCCGCCTACCCCGCGAAGCGGCGCAAGATTCCCGTCTTCCATATGGAGGCGGGGAACCGCTGCTTCGACCAGAGGGTGCCCGAGGAGATAAACCGCAAGATAGTCGACCACATCAGCGACGTTAACATGCCCTACAGCTCGATCTCCCGCGAGTACCTCCTTGCCGAGGGGCTTCCTCCCGACCGGGTTATCAAGACCGGCAGCCCGATGTTCGAGATTCTCCACCACTACTTGTCCAAGATTAAAAAATCGGAGGTTCTCTCCCGGCTTTCCCTTGAGGAGGGGCGGTACTTCGTGATAAGCGCCCACCGCGAGGAAAACGTGGATTCCCCGGTGGAGTTCAAAAAGCTCGTGGAGACCCTTGACAGCCTCGCCGAAACCTACGGTTTCAGGATTATCGTTTCGACCCATCCGAGAACCAGAAAGCGCATAGACGCCGAGGGGGTCACCCTGAACCCTCTGGTCGAACTGATGAAGCCTCTGGGTTTTTGCGATTACGTTAAGCTCCAGATGAGCGCCAGGGCGGTCCTTTCCGACAGCGGGACGATTACCGAGGAGAGTTCCATACTCAATTTTCCCGCGCTCAACATACGCAACGCTCACGAGAGGCCCGAGGGTTTCGAGGAAGCGTCGGTAATGATGACCGGGCTCGACTGGGGAACGGTAAAGACCGCGCTCGGCGTCCTCGAAAGCCAGCCGAGGGGGGAAACGAGGCTTCTTCGCCCCGTGGCCGACTATTCGATGCCCAACGTCAGCGAGAAGGTGGTGAGGATAATTCTGAGCTACACGGACTACGTGAACAGGGTGGTCTGGAAAAAGAACTGATGGCGAAAATTCTCCTCCACACGCTGGTTTTTCCGCCGGACGGGAATTCCAACGCCTACATTTTCGGGGATCTGGCCCTGGAGCTTAAAAACCTCGGCCACGAGCTCGTGGTCCTCACCACGACCCCCCATTACAACCTCGACGAAGAGGCGCTCCGGGCGCAGCCGATGAGGCCGGAACGCGGCGATTGGCTGCTCAAAAGCGACTACTACGGCATACCCTGCTACCACATAAAGGTTCCGCAGGTGAAAGGCTCCATCGCCACCCGCATGAAGACGGCGATACTCTTTCACGGGCTGGGTTTCTACGCGGCCCTCGGAAAAGAATTCAGTTGCGACGTGGTTCTGTCCCAGTCGCCGCCGCTCTCGATAGGCCTCGTAAGCGCCTGGATAGCGAAGAAGCATCGGGCGAAGGCGGTTTACCTCGTGCAGGACATCTTTCCGGACGGGCTTATCGACCAGGGGAAAATAAAAAATCCCCTGTTGATCCGGTTTTTGCGCCTTCTGGAGAGGAAGGTTTACAAAAGCAGCGATGCCGTAACCAGCATCTCCGACGGCCTCGTGGAGATACTCCGTAAAAGGGTGCCCGCAACCACGCTCCTTAGAACCATCCCGAATTTCGTCAACACGGAGCTTTACCGTCCCCTCCCGAGGCACAGCGATTTTTCAAAGGAGCACGGCCTCGATGATCGTTTCGTCGCGAGCTACGTCGGAAACATGGGAAACGCCCAGAATTTCGCGCCCGTAATGGCCGCCGCGAAGGCCCTCAAGGGTCTGCCGTTTAAATTCATCCTCGCCGGGGGCGGGATAAAGCAGGAGGCTCTGGCGAGAGAGGCCAGGGAAAAGAATCTGGAGAATCTGGAGGTCTGGGGGTACCAGCCGAGGGAAGTCACGCCGGTTATAAACGCCTCCAGCGACCTTTGCCTCGTGCTCCTCTCCTCGCACGTCAAGAACTTCAGCTTCCCCTCCAAGATTTACACCATCATGGCCTGCGGAAGGCCGATACTCCTCTACGGACACCCCGAGGCGGACGTATCGCGCTTCGTGCAGGAATCGAAGATAGGCTGGGTTGTCCCGGACGGCGACGTAGAGGGGTTTTGCGAAACCCTCAAGAGACTCTCCGGCGACCGCCAAACCCTTGACGAATACGGGCGGCGGGCGCTCGCTCTGGCTAAAGAGCGCTTTACGGCGAAGGCCGTCGCCCATTCTTACGACGACCTTTTCGCGACGCTGACGGGAACCGGACGAAAGACCGCATGAAACTTGAAATAATAAAAAAAATCCCCGATTGCAGGCTGCTCTGGACCGGCGGCGGAAAGTATCTGGCCGCGAAGGGCAACAGGTTCTTTTTCGTGGACGGCGAGGGTAACCACCTCTCGAAACCGGGCGAAGTTGGCGCTACGTGGGAGAGGGGGCTTTCCCGCGTACGCCTTTTCCGCCATTTCCTGCGGCTGGGCGTCCACCATCTCCTGCCCCTCGGGGACGGAGCGTTTCTGGTGATCATCAGAAAGCGGGCCTACCGGGTGGAAGCGGACGGGGCCATTACCTCCGAATTTCGCTTCCCCAGAGGGAACAAGCCCGCCGCGAAGGGGGTTTGCGTGACCCCCGCCGGGGACATTTTCCTCGCTGAATACGCCCTGAACGGGCAAAGAACTCTTCCCGCGATGGTTCACAGGAGCCGCGACGGCGGCAAAACCTTTGAGACCGTCCACGAATTCGAGGCGGGGCTTATACGCCATTACCATTTCGTCCAGTGGGACCCTTACGAAAATTGCCTCTGGATGGGAACCGGCGACGCCGACAGCGAGTGTCTTCTTTTCAGGGGAGACGAAAGCGGGGAAAACTGGACGAACGCCGGAGGCGGCAGCCAGCTCTGGCGCGCCGTCGGAGTGGCGTTTCGCCCCGAGGCGCTGTACTGGGGGACGGACGCCGGTTCCGACGCGGGAACCCATCCCAACTTCGTCATGCGCTTTGACCGGAAGACCCGTGAACTCCGGAAGGTTATGGAGGTTCAGGGCCCCTGCCACGGAAACGCGGCCCTTTCGGACGGGACGCTGGTCGTTACCACCGGCGTCGAGGGGGGGCAAAACGAAAAGGACCGCAGCGCCCACCTTTGGGCCAGCCGCGACGGCGTTTCGTGGGAGGAGCTTTTTTCCTGCAAAAAAGATCTCTGGCCGCATATAGTCCAGTTCGGGGTTATTCGCTTCCCCCAGGGCATGGAGAGCGGCGAAAAGCTGGCTTTTACCTGCTTCGGACTCGAAGGAAGGGGGGAGCGCTCCCTTATCGCCCGCATAACGGACGGCCAGCCCGTTTAAGGGCGGATTTACAACGATCAAGATGAGAAATGCATGAAATATAAAGAAACAGCGGTGGTATTCGGCCTGTCCCCGACGGGCCTCAGCGCCGCCCGTTCCCTGGACCGAAACGGCGTCGCCGTTTACGGCGTCGATGTCCTGCGCTACGAGATAGGCCACTTTTCAAAGTCGGTTAAGCACGACAAGCGCATAAGCTATCTTCCGGCGGGGCCGGAGCTGCTTGCGGGGCTCATCTCTTTTGCAAAAGAATGTCCCGAAAAGCCGGTCATCTTCAACGCGAACGATTACTACATCGATTTCATCGCCGCGAACCGCGCCGAACTGGAGCCGTATTTCATCCTGACCGATTCCATGAGGCCCGAGTCCAATTCCGTATTCCTGAACAAGCGCACCTTTTACGAGGTCTGCGAAAAAATCGGCGTCGCCATGCCCAGGACCTTTTTCCCCGAAAGCGACGAAGAGGCCTTGGCCGCCGCCGGAAAAATCAGGTATCCGGCGATTGTGAAGCCCTCGATGGGCTTCAAGCTCAGGAAACTTCTTCGCGGAAAAAAGCTCGTAGAAGTAGCCGACGCCGAAGAACTGATGAACTGGTGGCGGGTCTTCAAGGAATGGAACGCGGATGTGGTTTTGCAGGAGTGCATCGGCGGGTCGGAGCAGAATATCGCGGTGGCCGGGCTCTACATGGACAAAAACCGCGTCTGCCGCTCGCTCTTCACAGCCAAGAAATACAGGCAGTACCCGCCGATGTACGGATCGGCGTCGTACATAGAATCGAAGTGGATGGAGGAAGTGGCGGCTCTCTCGGAAGACCTGATATCAAAATTGGGGTACCACGGCGTGTGCGGCACCGAGTTCAAATGGGACGAGGCGGACCGCTGCTGGAAGCTCATAGAGATAAACTGCCGCCCGACTCTCTGGTTCGCCATAACCCGCGCCTCCGGGGTGGACGTGGTGTGGGACGCTTACTGCGACCTTCGGGGAAGGCCCAATCCCGTTCACCGCGGCGGACAGACCGACGGCGTGCGGTGGCAGCTTTTCATACGCGACATGGTCTCCTCTGTCCATTTTTTGCGTTCCAGAGAGCTTTCCTTCGGGGAGTTCTGGAGGACCGCCATCGATCAGCGAAACAAGGAGTGGGCCATCTGCGCCTGGGACGACTGGGGGGCCAATTTCGGGTACGTCGTCAACACGCTCGCCCACATCTGGACTAATTTCATAAAGCCGCCCGGGGACAGAGCATGATCCCTGCGGCGTCTGCGGATACTTCGGCTGTAACCCGCCGCGTCGTGGTGCTTTCGATGGATATCGAAGACTGGTACCACGTCGATTACCTGGACAAAAACCTCTGCGACCGAAGCTACTCCATGCTTGACGGTCTGGAGGTCTACCTCGGGATAATGGACCGGCACGGAGTCTCCTCCTCGTTTTTCTGCACCGGAGAGATCGCGGAATCGATAGCCCCTTCGCTACGGCAGATGCTCCTTGCGGGCCACGAGATAGGGAGCCATACCCAATCGCACGTAAGGCCGCTTACCATCCCGGGCGAAGATTTTCGCCGCGAACTTTTTTCGTCGAAAAAGACGCTGGAAGAGATTATGGGCTCCAAAGTGGAAGGGTTTCGCGCCCCCTGCTTCAGTCTCGACGACGAAAAGCTGGCGATGGTGCGCGAGGCGGGCTACCTCTACGATTCCAGCCGCATCGCCTTCAAGGAAAATCCCCGGTACGGTCGGATGGAGCTCGCGGGCTTCGAGGAGGTCCGCCCGTGCGTCTTTCGGGACGGGGATTTTTTCGAGTTCCAGATGTCCACGCTGAAGGTTTTAGGCAAAAACGTGCCCGTTTCAGGGGGCGGATACCTGCGAATTTTCCCCTGGTGGCTCATGGGACGCCTTATAAGGCGGTATATCGGCAACAATTCGCTCTATCTTCTGTATATTCATCCCTACGAGCTTTCCCGCAAGCCCGCTCCCGCGCCTCCTCCCGGCCTCGGAGCCCTGAACAACCGCAGATTCAGGACGGGACTCGGGGGAGTGGAGGCGAAACTGAATCTTCTGATCGGGGCGCTTAAGGACGAAGGCTTTGCTTTTACGACCTTTTCAGCTTTGCGAAAGAGCCTTACGGATACCGGTGGAGCGTAGCGGCGGCACATGGAATATCTGATTTCACTGATGCTGGGCGGCGCCGGAGCCCTCATAATGCAGCGCTACGCCTTCGCCCTGGGCTTCGTCGATCTTCCCAACGACCGCAGCTCCCACAGGATTCCCACGCCAAGGAGCGGCGGGGTGGGGATCTTGTTCGCGGTTGTCTTTTCGGGTGTCTGGCTCGGGCAGACTCTGTGGCTGTACCTTCCTGCGGCCTTCCTCGCGGCGGTCAGCCTTTTTGACGACAGGTTCGGACTCAGCGCGAAAAACCGTTTCCTCGTCCAGTTCGCCTGCGCGCTGGCGGTGGTCGCGGGTCTTCGGGGGGGGCCGGGAGCGGATTTCCCCTCGTATCTGCCGCTTTTCGTCTTCTGGGTGCTGTGCCTGACGGGAACCGCGAACTTTTACAACTTTATGGACGGAATCAACGGCATTGCCGGGATTACCGGCGTGCTCGCCTTCGGAGGGCTTGCCCTGTTCGGCTACCTCAGGGGGATGGAAGAGGCGGAGGTACTTTTCAATCTCTCCGTCTCGGCGGCCTGCCTGGGCTTTCTGCCCTTCAATTTCCCGAGGGCGCGGGTTTTCATGGGGGACGTGGGCTCGGTGCTGCTCGGCTTTCTCTTCGGGGCGCAGCTCTACCGCTACAGCGACTCCCCCGCGACCTTCTTTTTGCTCTGCGGGCTTTTGTTCCTCTTCTACGCGGATACTTACTCGACTCTCTTTATACGCAAGATGGACGGGGAAAGGCTCTCCCAGGCGCACAGGCGCCATCTCTACCAGATCATGGCCAACGAACTGGGGCTGCCCCATTACGCCGTTACGCTTTTATACGGCGGGGTTCAGGCGATTGTGTCGGCTTCATTGCTTTTTTCCGGGCCGCCAAGTAATATTGAGGTGGCGTCGCTGCTTGGTTTTTGGTCAACGCTCTTTTTGGCGGCGACTTATCGTTTGCGTAAGAAAGCGGCCGCACCCGGCCGCGTTCGAGTGGGGAAATGAAGCCCGGAATCATCAAGAACCGCCGTTTTCTCATACTTGCCTTCGACTCCATCCTTATTTGCGCGTCTTTTGCGCTGGCTTGGCTGCTTCGGTTCGATCTGATACAGTCCAGCCCGAACTGGGAGAGGTTTTTCGCTCTTCTGCCGGTGATAGTCTCGGTAAAGCTCGCGGTTTTTTACCTCTTCGGCATCGGGAGAAGCTGGTGGCGCTACGCCTCCATGAGCGATTTGATGAGGCTTTTGAAGGCGAACTTTACGGGTTCGCTCTTCGTGGTCGCCTTCGAGTTTTTCGCCCAGGGTCTCGATCTGATACCGAGGTCGGTTCTGCTCCTCGACGGCGTCTTCTGCTTTTTGCTGATGGGGGGCGTCCGGTTCTCGGTCAGGGCCTACAAGGAAGGCCACATCTCCATGTCCGGCCTGAAGCGTTTCGGCGGAGAAAGGGTTCTGGTCGTGGGCGCGGGGCAGGCGGGGCAGATGCTGGTGCGCGAGATTCGCGCCAATCCCCACCTGAAGCTTAAGGCGGTGGGTTTCATCGACGACGACGAAGCCAAAAAGAACTCAAGCATTCAGGGGCTCCCGGTTCTCGGCGACAGCGAAGGCCTCGTCAAGGTCGTGCGCGGGTTTTCGATAGACAAGGTCATAATCGCAATACCCTCCGCCTCCGGCAAGGATATCAGGCGGATAGTGGAGAAGTGCAGGGATGCAAGCGTCTCCTGCATGACCCTTCCCGGCCTGGGCCACATCATAGGCGGCAAGGTTTCAGTCAACGAGCTTCGCGACGTGGCCCTCGACGACCTTCTGGGACGCGAGCCGATAAGCCTCGACACCGCCGCCATAAACTCCTACCTCAGCGGCAAGAGGATACTGGTGACGGGGGCCGCGGGTTCCATCGGCAGCGAGATATGCAGGCAGGTCGCGAGGTTTGCGCCGGAAAGCCTTATTATTTTCGATTCCGCCGAATCCCCGCTCTTCCACATCGACCGCGAGCTCACCGCGGAGTTTCCCAACCTCAAGGTCGAGCCCAGGGTCGCCGATATCAGGGACGTGGCCAGGACCCAGCGCATCTTCGCCCGCCACATGCCCCACGTGGTCTTCCACGCGGCCGCCTACAAGCACGTGCCGATGATGGAGATCAACCCCAGCGAGGCTATAAACACCAACGTGCGGGGAACGAGGCTCCTTGCCAACGCGGCGGAACGGTTCGGCGTAGAGAAATTCGTCATGATCTCTACCGACAAGGCGGTCAATCCGACAAATGTCATGGGGGCCACCAAGCGCGCGGCGGAAAAGTACGTGCAGGGGCTCTCCAAGCACTCCAGAACCCAGTTCGTCACCGTGCGTTTCGGCAACGTCCTCGGCAGCGCCGGAAGCGTCGTCCCCATCTTCCAGAAGCAGATCGCGGCGGGAGGCCCCGTCACCGTCACCCATCCGGAGGTGACCCGCTTCTTCATGACCATACCCGAGGCCTCGCAGCTTGTCCTTCAGGCGGGCGCGATGGGCAGGGGCGGCGAGATATTCCTCCTCGACATGGGCGAATCGGTAAAGATCGTGAAACTGGCGGAGGATCTCATCCGGCTCTCGGGCTACGAGCCCTACGAAGACATCCAGATAAAATTCGTCGGCCTTCGGCCGGGAGAAAAGCTCTACGAGGAGTTGCTCCTCGCGGGCGAAGGCGTCCTGCCGACTTCCCACGAAAAAATACGGATAGCGCAGTCGGACGACGTTGACTGGGAATTCGTCAACGGGCAGATAGAAGGGCTTTATCAGGCCGGCCGTCAGGCCGATCCGGAAGTCCTCATCCGCCTTTTGAAAGATCTTGTCCCCGAGTACCGGCCCGACCTCGCGGGGGTTGCGCAGGAAGAAACCGTCGCGGTCCAGTTGCCCTGCCCTCCTCCTGTGTGCGAAACCCTTCACTAAAACGGTTAAATAATGAAAAAGAAGATTCTGGTTACCGGCGCCGCTGGTTTCATCGGCTCCCACCTTAGCGAGCGGCTTCTGGCGAGGGGCGACGAGATCGTCGGACTCGACAACCTCAACGACTACTACGACGTGACCCTCAAAGAGGCGCGCCTGGCGCGGCTTTTGCCCAAAGAAAACTTCCGCTTCGTCAAAATGGAACTCTCCGACAGGGAGGGGATGGAGAAGCTCTTCGCCGAAGAAAGGTTTGAGCGGGTAGTAAACCTCGCCGCCCAGGCGGGAGTGCGGTACTCCCTTAAAAAACCCCACGCCTATGTGGAGGCCAACCTCGCGGGGTTCGTGAACGTACTGGAGGGGTGCAGGCACAGCAAGGTCGAGCACCTTGTCTACGCCTCCTCCTCCTCGGTTTACGGCGCGAACACGAAGATGCCCTTTTCCATCCACCACAACGTGGATCACCCTGTTTCCCTCTACGCCGTCTCCAAGAAAGCCAACGAGCTGATGGCCCACTCCTACAGCCACCTCTACCGGCTGCCGACGACGGGCCTTCGCTTCTTCACCGTCTACGGGCCTTGGGGAAGGCCGGACATGGCGATGTTCATCTTCGCCAGGAAAATTCTGGCCAGCGAAGAGATAGACGTCTACAACCACGGCCTCATGCGCCGCGATTTCACCTACGTGGACGACATAGTCGAGGGCGTCATGAGAACGCTCGACCGCGTCGCGGCCCCGAACCCCCAGTGGAGCGGTGACAACCCCGATCCCGGAACGAGCCTCGCCCCCTACAGGCTTTACAACATCGGCAACAACAACCCGGTCGAACTCCTCTACCTCATAGAGGTCATCGAAAAGGCTATCGGCAAGAAGGCGAAAAAGAAGCTGCTTCCCCTTCAGCCCGGCGACGTGCCCGCCACCTACGCCGACGTGGACGACCTGATGGCCGACGTTGGCTTTCGCCCCGCCACCCCCATAGAGGAGGGCGTACGCCGCTTTATAGAGTGGTACCGCTCCTTCTACGGGGTCTGACGACATAGTGGGAAGGCGCGTTCTCGTAACCGGAGGCGCGGGCTACATCGGCAGCCACGTCGTTCTTGCCCTCGTTGACGCCGGTTACGAACCTCTGGCCTTCGACAACTTCTCCACGGGAAACCGCTTCGCCGTCTTCGCGGAATGCGAGGAGGGCGACACCGGCGACGGGGAGGCGCTTGCCCGAGCAGTGCGAAGGTTCAGGCCCGGGGCGGTAATCCATCTGGCCGCCTCTATCGAGGCCGAAGAGTCGGTGTTAAATCCCCTCAAGTACTACCGCAACAACGTCGCGAACCTCCTGAACGTTCTGGAAGCGTCGGTCCGGGAGGGGGTGGAGAATTTCATTTTCTCCTCCTCGGCGCTGGTTTACGGCGTTCCCGCCCGGCTGCCCGTCGATGAAACCGCTCCGCTCGCCCCGATAAACCCCTACGGCGCCACCAAGGCGATGGGCGAGAGGATAATAGCCGATCTTGCGGCGAGAACCGGGGGGTGGAGGGCGGTTTCGCTGCGCTATTTCAACGCCGCCGGAGCCGATCCGCTCCTTCGGGCGGGAGAGTGCAGACAAAATCCCTCCCACCTCGTCACTCTAGCCCTCAAAACGGCGCTGGGGGAGCGGGAAAAGCTGATGATTTTCGGAACCGACTATCCCACCCCCGACGGCACCTGCGTGCGGGACTACGTGCACGTCAGCGATCTGGCCTCGGCGCACCTTCTCGCCCTCGAAGCCCTCCTCTCGGGCGGAGCGGGAGGGGTCTACAACTGCGGCAACGGCGCGGGACATTCGGTGAGGGAGGTAATAGAGTCCGTCAGGCGGATCACCGGGGCGGCTTTCGCGGTGGAGGAGAGCGGCAGGCGGCCGGGAGACCCCCCGATGCTGGTGGCCGACAGCGGGAAGATTAAAAGGGAGTTGGGGTGGAAACCCCGTTTCGCGGATATCGGCGAGATAGTCCGGACGGCCTGGGAGTGGGAGAAGAAACTTAAGTTTTAGGCTTGCGAAAGACGAATCTCTTGTCCAGGTGGTATTTGATGAAATAGCCCAGCGCGAGGCCGAGGGCGGCGCCGGCGTAGCGCATCGCCTTCGACCCGAAGAGGGCGTCGAAGGCCAGCTCGAATCCCCAGAATATCGCCGTCGTGACAAGACCCATCGAGGTGTATAAGATAAAGAGCCGGGTGTCGTGGGAGAGGCTTTTTGTGCGGTAGCGGAAGATGTACTTCTTGTCGAGCGCGTACTTTACCAAAAGCCCCGTCCCGGTGCCGAAAGCCATCGCGAGGGGAAGCTGGAAAACCCCCTGATAGAGGCGGACAAACACCTCCTGACTCCCTATGTTCACAAGGGAGGAGATTACGGCGAAGAGGGTGTAGAGAATCAGGATATCCACGGTGCCGGGATTCTAACAGGTTGGAAAGATAAATTAAAAGCCCGATGGCGCTTAACTTCCGTTTTGTTTGCGTAGTATTATCTCCCGCAAACCTTAGGTTTTCGCTGACTGCGTTATGAGGTGCGTTTGGCGTACGGTCTCTGGAGGCTGCTTCGGCCCTCCCAATGGATAAAGAACGGTTTCGTGCTGGCCCCGCTTCTCTTCACGGGGCTTTTCGACGATCCGCAGGCCGTATTCCGGGCGTTTTTCGCCATGTTCCTCTTTTGCGCGGCTTCCTCGACCGTTTACATCGTAAACGACATCTGCGACGCGGAAAAAGACAGGTTGCACCCCAAGAAAAAACTCCGGCCCATCGCCTGCGGAACCGTAAGGCCGGGCGCGGCTCTTTGGCTGGCGTCGTTTCTGGTGCTGGTGCAGGCCGCCGGGTTTTTCTACCTCAGGGAAGTCTTCTGGGTAATTGTCGCGTACGTTTCCCTCAACGTCCTTTACACGGTTAAACTCAAGACCATCCCCGTGGTGGACATCTTCGTCGTGGCGACCAGCTTCGTCCTCAGGGTATTCGCCGGAGGCCGGGCGCTCGACGTGCCGGTATCCGCGTGGATGTTCGTAACCACCCTTTCTCTGGCCCTCTTCCTCGCCTCGATAAAGCGCAGGCAGGAGCTCTCCCTCATGGGTTCCGAGGGGAGGACGGTGCTCAAAAACTATTCGGTGGATCTCGTGAACCGGTACGCCCAGATATCGGCCACCGGGGCGCTGGTCTTCTACAGCCTCTTCGTGATGAGCGCGAGGCCCGAGCTGGTGGTGACAATACCCGTCGTCCTCTTCGGGATTTTTCGCTACTGGTACATCGTGGACAGCCTCGGGCGCGGGGAATCGCCAACCGAAGCCTTCCTCGGCGACGGACAGCTTCTGGCCACGGTCGCGCTCTGGGTTTTGATCTGCGGTTATCTCCTTGTCGGAACAGTACGTTAAAGAGCGGTGAGAATGAGCACTTCAAAGGTCGCGATACTGAAAACCTCCCCGGAGACGGTTCTGGGCGATTACCACAAACTTATGAATCTGGCGGATTATCAGGCATACCTTCCCAAGGACGCCGATACCGCGCTGAAGATCAACATTAGCTGGCATTTCTTCTATCCCGGAAGCTCGACCACCCCCTGGCAACTCGACGGGGTAATCCGCGCGATGAAGCGCGACGGCTTCGACCCGGCGCTGATACACGGCTGCCACAACCGCACGGTCGTCATCGACGCCCACCTCGGCGAGTGCGAAAACAAGCATATCGACGTTATCAGGGCGCACGGGCTGCGCAACGTCCACCTCTACGAAGGAGAGGAGTGGATAGACGTACGCGACGCGGTGGGCGACCTGACGAAGGAGTTTCTCTGCCTCGGCAAGGTCTACCCCAAGGGGTTTCGGATTCCGAAGAGGTTCATCGGCGAGAACATAATCCACCTGCCGACGGTCAAGACCCACGTCTTTACAACGACCACCGGCGCGATGAAAAACGCCTTCGGCGGACTTCTTAACGAGCACCGCCACTGGACCCACCCGGTTATCCACGAGACCCTCGTTGATCTCCTGATGATCCAGAAGAAGATACACAGGGGGGTTTTCGCGGTGATGGACGGCACCTTCGCGGGCGACGGCCCCGGCCCCCGCTGCATGATACCCCATATCGGCAACGTCCTTCTCGCCTCGGAGGATCAGGTGGCGATAGACGCGGTGGCGGCGTACCTGATGGGTTTCGACCCGCTCCGGGACATCAAGTTTATTCGCCTCGCCCACGAGAGGGGGCTCGGCTGCGGCGACATAAAGAAGATCTCCATCGAGGGAGACTCGAACCTTCTGGAAAAGCGCTGGAACTTCACCGGCCCCTTCAAGAAGATGACCTTCGCCTCCAAAATGCAGCACCTGATCTACTGGGGGCCGCTGAAGGGCCCGGTGGAGTGGTCGCTGAAGACCTTCCTCGCCCCGTGGTCCTACATCGCCTCCGTCCTCTACCACGACATGTACTGGTATCCTGCGAACTACGAGAGGGTGAAAAAGGTGCTGGAAAGCCCCTGGGGGAAACTCTTCCAGAACTGGGAGGAGAAGGCGATAGACCCGAACGACCTCACGGCGAAGGGCTGGAGCGACGTCGGCGAAACGGGAGCCATGCTTGACAAGACCACCGCGAAGATGATCCGCGACGCCTTCGGCGTCCTGGGGACGACGGTGATGGAGGCTCCCGAGATCTCGGCCCGGCGCGGCCGCAAATGCAAATAAAGCCAGGGCCTGTCTATGGCGGGCCTTTTTTCGGGGATCGCGCCGGATTTTGAGAGCGATTTTGTCGCGAAGAGTGAGCAAAACCGCAGTCGTAGCGGGACTACGTCGAGGATTTTGCGATTGATGAGCGGCAAAAGCGGGCCAAAAGCCGGATGCGAGGAGGAAAAAAGATGAAAATTGGAGTCGTAGGCGCGGGCTACGTCGGTCTTGTCGCCGGAACCTGCCTGAGCGAGATGGGTAACGCCGTAATCGTCGCCGATATCAGCGAAAGGGCGATAGAGCTTCTCAAAAGGGGAGAGGCCCACTACTACGAGCCGGGCATAGAGGAGCTTCTCGAACGCAACCTCCGGGAGGGGAGGCTTTCCTTCACCAACTCCACCGCCGCAATGGTCCGCGAGTCGAAGGTTATCTTCCTCGCCGTCGGGACCCCGCAGGGCGACGACGGCTGTGCCGACCTCTCCTATATAGACAAGGCCGCCCGGGACGTGGCGGAGGCGCTGGAGGAGCCCAAGACGGTGATCATAAAGTCCACGGTCCCCGTCGGCACCAACCGCAGGGTGGAGAAGATCTTCGCCGAGTACGCGAAGCATCCCGTAGAGGTGATAAGCAACCCCGAGTTCCTGAAAGAGGGCGCGGCGGTGGAGGATTTCATGCGCCCCGACCGCATAGTCGTGGGGGTCCGGAGCGAAAAGGGTGCCGACCTCATGCGCACGATCTATTCGCCCTTCATGCGCACCGGCGACAGGCTGATGGTGATGGACCCGGAATCCGCCGAGATGACCAAATACGCGGCTAACGCCATGCTGGCCACCAGAATCAGCCTTATGAACGAGATAGCCAAGATTTGTCAGGCGGTGGGCGCGGACGTAAACCACGTAAGGAGGGGCGTCGGCTCCGACCAGCGCATAGGCAGCAAGTTCCTCTTTCCCGGCCTCGGCTACGGCGGAAGCTGTTTTCCGAAGGACATAAGGGCGCTCTCCCATCTGGCCGAGCTTCACGGCGTGCCGCCCCTCATCTGCCGCGCGGTAGACGGGGTCAACGACGCCCAGCGTTATTTCTTTTTGCCCTTGATTGAAAAGGAATTCGAGGAAGACTTAAAGGGGCGGACCTTCGGGGTCTGGGGGCTTTCCTTCAAGCCGCGCACCGACGACGTGCGCGAGGCTCCCGCCATCGACCTGATACGAGAGCTATGCACCAGAGGCGCGAAGGTGAAGGGGTTCGACCCGGAATCGAGGGAGACTGCGGGGGCGGCCTTTTGCAGGCTCGGCCTGACGGAGGTCGAGCTGGTCGAAAGACAGTACGAGGCGGCGAAGGGGGTGGACGCTCTCCTGATCTGCACCGAGTGGAGCGAGTTTCGCTCCACGGATTTCGACCTCCTCCGGGAGACGATGCGGGGCAGGACGATCTACGACGGAAGAAACCTTTACGAGCCCAAAGACGTGGCAGAAGAGGGGTTCGCCTATCACTGCATTGGAAGACCCTTCGTGAAACCGGCGAAAAAATAGGGAGACGATCATGAAAACCCTTTCAGCCTTCAAAGCCTACGACGTACGCGGCCGCGTTCCCGACGAGCTCGACGCCGATTTCGCCTACTCGATAGGCAGGGCTTTCGTCAGGCTTTACAAGCTGAAAAGGGCGATAATCGGCAGAGACATCCGCCCCTCCGGCGTCTCCCTCTCCTCTTCGCTGGCGCGGGGAATGGCCGACGAGGGCGCAAGCGTCTTCGACATCGGGCTCTGCGGCACCGAGGAGGTCTATTTCGCCACCTTCCACGAGAAAATGGACGGCGGCGTGATGGTCACGGCCAGCCACAACCCCGCCGATTACAACGGGATGAAGTTCGTCCGCGAAGAGGGAAGGCCGGTAAGCGCCGACACCGGGCTGATGGAGATAGGGCGGATGGCGCAGGCCGGAGGCTTCGGCCCCCCCCGCACCGGCGGAAATATCACCCTCCTCGACACCCGCAAAGACTACATAGCCCATCTTCTCGGCTACGTCGACATCCCCAAGCTGAAAAAACTGCGGATAGTGGCCAACTCCGGCAACGGCTGCGCGGGGCCGGTCGTGGATGAGCTTGCGGAAAAGCTGCCCTTCGAGTTCGTGAGGATAAACCACGAGCCCGACGGAACCTTTCCCAGCGGCGTCCCCAACCCCATCCTCCCCGAAAACCGCGAGGCCACGAGGAGCGCGGTGCAAAAAAGCGGCGCGGATTTCGGGGTAGCCTGGGACGGCGATTTCGACAGGTGTTTTTTCTTCGACGAGGAGGGAGGGTTCATCGAGGGGTACTACCTCGTCGGCCTGCTAGCCGCCGCGATGCTGAAAAAATACCCCGGCGGAAAGATAATCCACGACCCCAGGCTCCTGTGGAACACCGAGGAGATAGTCCGCAGCGCGGGGGGCGAGACGGTAAAGTGCAAGAGCGGCCACGCCTTCATAAAAGAGAAAATGAGGCAGGTGGACGGGGTCTACGGCGGCGAGATGAGCGCGCATCACTACTTCCGCTCCTTTTCCTACTGCGACAGCGGGATGATACCGTGGCTGCTGGTGGCGGGGCTGATGAGCGACACCGGCCAGAAACTCTCGAAAATGGTCAAGGCTATGCAGACGCGTTTCCCCGTCAGCGGCGAGATAAACCGCCGGGTGGTCGATCAGGCGGCGGCGATAAGGCGGGTGCGGGAGAAGTACGAGCCCTCGGCGCTGAACGTGGACGAGACCGACGGCATCAGCCTCGAATTCCCGAAGTGGCGCTTTAACCTGCGTTCCTCCAACACCGAGCCGGTGATACGGCTCAACGTCGAAAGCCGGGGGGATGAGGGGCTGCTCAGGGAGAAGACGGCGGAATTGCTGGAACTGATAGGCTGAAATTTTACAGAAACGTAGGGCGGGCTCGGCCCGCCGGTCTACGTTTGCGAGGCTTTGCCTCGCGCTCCCAGCCACCTTTTGAGTGAGCAAAAGGTGGCCCAAAACTCAGCCCGGACCCGTCGCTCGCGCCTTTGGCGCGACCACTTCGTTCCGGCTGGGCCGTACGGGGCACCCGCTCCGCTTACGCTTCGCTAAGACCCCGCGCCGGCCCGACGCCTCCACTCGTTGCGCCGCGTACGGGCCCGAAGGGGACGGAAACAAGGCTCGCCGATAAGCGGGTAATTATTCGCTTATCGGCTCGAAGGTAGTTTTAACAACTACTTTTTCTTAGGGGCTGTCCTAGATAATCAGCCTAAATAGTCTCTAACCAGTTGTTTTACCTGAGCTAATTGAACTTTTGGGTCAGGGTTATTGAAACGCCATTCGCATTCCTTCAAAAACAGGTGA